>CALJAQ010000083.1 GCA_938029515.1 uncultured Nitrososphaerales archaeon | reverse complement strand
GAAGAGCAGTTTTTTCAAGTCTTTTAGACGAACCATCTTATTTCACCTTTCACTCATACTGCACTCTAGGGTCAATATATGAGTATATGATATCCACAACAATATTTATGAGCACATACGCTATCGACGTCACTAGGAGTGCGCCTAGAACAACTGGGTAGTCTCTTTGCTGTATCGCCTGCACTGCGAGCCTACCTATTCCTGGCCAGGCGAAGACCCATTCAACGAAAAACGCTCCTGCTAGTAGAAAGCCAAATTGCAGCCCTAGAACTGTAACTATAGGTATTAAAGCATTCCTTAATGCATGCTTAAAGATCACACCTCGCTCGCTCATCCCTTTTGCCTTTGCTGCCCTGATGTAGTCTTGTCTGATGACTTCGAGCATGCTCGAGCGTGTAAGCCTTGTTATCAGCCCGGCTAAACCTATGCCTAATGTTGCAGCTGGTAGGATGATGTGCTCAGGTCTGCCGTAGCCTGATATTGGGGTTAAGCCCAGGTAGTAGGAGAAGACCATCATTAGCATTAGTCCCAGCCAGAAGTCTGGTAGCGACGCTGCGAAGATCGAACCCATTCTTGTAACGTGGTCTAATGCCGAACGCTGCTTTACCGACGATACCACACCAACAGGTATGCCTATCGCCATAGCTACAAGCATAGAACTAACTACTAGCAGAAGAGTCTTAGGTAATGCTTCTGACACAAGTAGAATGACGGGTTTATTAGAGCCTATGCTTCTCCCAAGGTCTCCTTGGATAACTCGCCAAAGAAACTTACCGTATTGAATGTAGATTGGGTCATCAAGACCTAATTCACTCCTCATAGCGGCGATAAAACTTGGGTCGCCTGTAGGCTGCATACCGAGCACATTCAGGATAGGGTCGCCTGGTGTTAGCTTCATTATGGTGAAGGCTATGAGGGAGACGCCTATGAATACTGGGATTACCAGAAGGAGGCGGTGTATGATGTATCTTAGCATCTTGAAGCCCCTTCTTTTAGCGATTATTTTATTCTAATAGTAAGGAGTAGTGTCCGTTTTATATATTATTATGGTATTTTATTGCGAAAGCTGCGGTTACTATTTGTAATTAGCTGAATATTAAACACCATATTTGCAAAAAGTTTACATAGAGCGTCTGGGTAAGATTAAGATGTGGTGCTGGTTGTTAGAACTTGAGGTCGTTAAAGCAGCTGCTAAACTCTGCGACGACATTCTTGGTATAAAAGAGGGAGAAAAGGTGCTTGTTCTGGCTGATACTGCTAGTGATATGCAAGCAGTTTTAGCTACTGCTGCTATGGCTAGAAGTATGGGGGCGAAGGTTAGCGTTATGTGGTATGAGACGATTCTGCCAAATATTATGATTGAGCCTCCTGAGCAAGTCGCCGCAGCCATGAAATGTTCAGACGCCATCATAGACTACGCAGTGACTCTATATACCAAGGCGCAGAAAGAGGCGGTTGAAGCCGGTGCGAGGTTCATCTGTCTATCTTTTGTAGACAGCGATCTGCTTGTAAAGTGTGTTGGTAAGGTTGATCTACCTAAGCTCCTTGAGTTGGGTGAAGCGCTAGTAGAAGTGTTTAAGCAAGGAAAGAATATAAGGATAACCTCAGAACTGGGGATGGATCTAACCTGCAGACTTAAACCCACAAGCGAGGTTCACCAATCAGGCTCAAGGGCTACTAAGCCAGGTGATGTTGCGATGCTCGCCGGACAAGTTACCTTTTCAACAGACCTGGAGGATGTGAACGGCACCATAGTATTTGATGGGACACTCTGGCCGCCTAATGAGCTTGGGCTTCTGAAGTCGCCCGTTAGGTTGGAGGTTGAAAGAGGTAGGATAACTGCGGTGAAAGGAGGTTGGGAAGCGAAGCTCTTTGAGAAGTGGCTCAAAAGCTACGACGACCCAAATATGTTCAACTTCGCACATGTAAGCCCAGGCTTCAATCCTGGTGTTAGAAAGCTTACGGGGAGGATAGCTGTTGATGAACGGTATTTTGGTAGTGTAGTTATTGGTGTTGGGCATTATAGAGGTCGTCCAGCGAAGAATCATACCGATGGCGTGGTGTTGAACCCTACTATCGAAGTTGATGGAGAAGTTATTGAGGAGTCAGGGATGTACGTGAAGCCTAACCTAGCTAAGCTATGTGCCGAACTCGGTGTGCTTTAACTTCATCAACTTTGTAGACGCTTTACTATCTGCTCAGGTATAGGTGCTGATGCCCCGCCTCTGACCCAGATGTATGTTACGCTTCCTGTAGCAAGCCTAACCTCTGTGTTGGCATCTACTACTTCTGACTCAAATCTTACAACCTTTGTTCGAAGTTCAGCGACTTTAGATTTAATCTTTATTATATCGTCAAACTTTGAAGGAGCGTGGATTCTGCAGCTGAACTCGCCTATTACGAATGTGCCTTCTACGCTTTCTGAGTCGACTAGCGTCTTTTGTATATCTGCAAAGACTATCCCTTTGGAGCGGAAGAACTCTATGATCCCATCATCCATCCAATCTGCATATTTTGAGAAGTAGACCCTTCCGCTGTGATCTGTATCGTGGAACCTTATTCTGATTATTATACCCTCGTATCCACTCATGCTACATATAATTTCTCACCATGGTTTTAAGCTTAATCTTGGGTTGAAGGCGCTGTGATGAAGTTTATAGGATACTTATGAGTATCATTTATTGAGGATGCCTACACAAAAAAGGATCTTAACCTTCGACCCACGGCTATGTGACGGATGTGAGAAGTGTGTAGAAGCGTGCATAAAACGGTTAGGTGAATTTAGAGGCATACCGGCAATAAAGCTGGTTAAAGGTGTGGGTAGGCAGTTCTCTCTCTTCTTCTGCCTTCAATGTGATGAGCCCTTCTGTAAGGTCGTCTGCCCTACAGGTTCTATCTTGTTGGATGAAGTTAAAGGCGTCAGCTTTATTAGGAGTGAGACTTGCGTCGGGTGTAGAAGCTGTTTTATGGTCTGCCCAGTTGAAGGTGTGGCGTTTGACAATTTGGGTAAAGCTGTTAAGTGTGATCTATGTAACGGTGATCCGCTGTGTGTGAAGGTCTGTGATAGAGGCGCCTTAAGATATTGTTCTGCTGAAGATGTGTCTTCACTTAAGAAGGATAGGGTAGCGTTGCTTATTTCATCCTCTACTAGAGCAGGTGTTTTGACGACAAGTAGGGGGTTAGTGTTGTCTAAGGGGTTTGTTGGCGACACTACCTTCTTTAACCAATTGGTGTCTACCAAGTCTGATGCTCTACGTAAGTTTCTAGACTATTGTGTAGGAAACCTCTTAACAATATCCAAAGAGGCTTCCTTAGCGACCCTATCAGAAACTGTTTTAAAGAGGAGACGCTCTCTAGGTTTGAGTGAGGTCAGAAGACCGAAAGAGGAAGTTCAGACCGTTCTTAAAGCCTTGACATCTAAGAAGGGTGACTAAATCTTTTGGCTGATCTTCAATACGCCTTATTCACCGGCTGCTTCATACCAGCACGCCTACCGCATATTGAAGCCGCCACTCTAAAGGTGTTCGACAGACTCGGTGTGCAGGTTACCCAGATCGTTGACGCGAGCTGCTGCCCAGATCCGACTTCCACCGTCTTTGCCGATAAGTCAGCTTGGTACGTCCTTGCAGCTAGAAATATAAGCTTGGCTGAAGAGCAGGCTAAGGAGCTACTTACTATCTGCTCAGGTTGCAACCTAACGCTAAGTACTGTAGATAAAGATCTGAAGCGTAGCCAGAAGCTCAGAGATACAGTCAACAGCGTATTAAGTAGCGTAGGAAGAAGATACAGGGGCACAACTGAAGTGAGGAGCATACTCTGGCTACTCTATAAGAAGATAGGTGTAGAAGAGCTGCAGAAGTATATTGTTAAACCTTTGAATGGGTTAAGATTTGCGCCTCATTTAGGCTGCCATATAATACACGATCTAGAAGAATATGATAACCCATCTGACCCAGCTTCATTCAATGAAATCATTAGGGCTTTGGGTGCTGAGCCTGTAAGATATAAGACGGAGAGGCTGTGTTGCGCGTCGTTCTCAAGATTCATAGATGAAAGCAAGATGATAGCGGCATTAGACGAAAAACTTACTGAGTTGAACGAACTTGGTGTAGACGGCTTGGTTACCATATGCCCAACCTGCTTCCTGCAGTATGACGCTGGGCAGGTTGAGGTGAACCTTAAAGCTAAGAAGAGGCATAATGTACCAGTCTTCTACTATACTCAGCTACTTGGCTTAGCGATGGGCTTCTCTGTAGAAGAAATGGGTTTAGCCTCCCACAGAGTTAAGGCTGACCGCCTGATTCAGAAGCTGGTTTAACCTAAGCAGTTTTAACCAAAGCTTGTACGAAAGCGTTATGTGGACAGATCTGTGCGCAGTCTCCGCAACCTGTGCATAAAGTAGGGTCTATTTGTATTAGGTTACCTTGCTTATAGATAGCTGGGCATCCAAAGCTTGTTATGCAGATCATGCATTTAGTGCACTTAGCCTGATCTACGGTGTAAGGTTCAGGTAGAACCCCTTGCCTTCTCATTTCTCTCGTTCTCACAAGCTCGCAAGGTCGTCTGAAGATCACTACAGCAGGCCCATCAACTTTTAACGCTTCTTCAAGCACTTCTTGACTTCTCTTAAAGTCGCTCGGATCTACCACCTGCACATAGCTTACACCGCAGCCCTTAGCCAAGTCTTCAAGCATAACTCGAGGCGCAGGCTGCCCCAACGCATCGACAGCAGAGCCTGGTGTAGGCTGCTCACCCGTCATCGCCGTCACGTCGTTGTCAAGTATGACCACAACCAGCCGTGCCTTATGATGTACTGCGTTTATCAGCGCTGGTATGCCAGCGTGGAAGAATGTTGAGTCACCTATGCTCACTACTATAGGCGCTTTTACTATATGAGCTAATCCGTTAGCGAAACCTAGTCCTCCACCCATACTTATGGCGAGATCTATCGCTTTGAATGGCGGCAAGTATGCTAACCCATAGCAGCCTATATCCCCTGGGTAAATGGGTGATGTAGATTCGCCGAAGACTTGCTCTAAACCGAAGCGCTTAGGGTTATTAGCAACTCTTGTAGCAACCTTCTTTAAAGAGAAGTATGATGCTCTATGGGGGCAGCCTGGGCAGAGGACAGGTGGGCGTGTCGGTGGGAGTCGTGCAGCAGCCTCTGATAGCCTACTTACTTCATCGTAGTCTATCGGAGACTCGACTCCTAGAAACTTTGTAAGCGCTTGCAACACTGGTTTTGTCGTTAATTCACCTATTAGCGGTATGAGGTCTTTACCGTGAAAGCGAATCCTGAAACCTTGATCCGCTGCGTAAGCTTTGATTATGTTTTCAGCTATAGGCTCCAGCTCCTCAACTATGAGCAGTTCTTCGACATTCTCTAAAAGATTCTTAACCAACCCCTTAGATATTGGGTACGTCATACCCAGCTTAAGTAGAGAGACCTTACCGTCTAAATTGAGTAAGTTTAAGGCTTCTTTAACGTAGCCATACGCCAACCCAGAAGCCACAATACCCTTCTTAGACCCGTCGACCACCATCAGCTTGTTGAAGGGCACCTTATCAACCTCGTTTACAATCCTCTCAAACCGCTTCACCATCTCAACTCTATTTCTTCTAGCGCCAGCGGAGTCGTATACCAACAGATCTGGCCTCTTCTCCCACACAGGCTTACGCTCAAGCCTGTGCACAGCCCCTAACTCGACTTCAGAGGTAGCGTGGCTCACTCTAGTCGTACTTCTCAACATAACTGGCTGCCCGTAATCCTCAGAGTATTGGAAAGCGTAGATCATCATCTTCTTCGCTTCATCTGGAGTATAAGGCTCAAAGACAGGAACATACGCTTGCATCGCTATATACCTATTATCCTGCTCATTCTGAGAGCTCCAAGCACCTGGGTCGTCACAAGAAACAACTATAAAGCCCCCTCTTGCACCTATATGCGCCGCAGTCATAAAGGAGTCATGCGCTACATTTAATCCAACATGCTTCATAGAGGTCATGCTTCTAAGTTTGCAGTACGAAGCTGCTAGCGCCACTTCAAGAGCAACCTTCTCATTCGTAGACCATTCGACGTAGATGTTATACTCTTTTGCCACCTCAGCCAAACTATCTATTATCTCTGAAGACGGTGTACCGGGGTAGCCTGCAGCCACAGATACACCACCCTCTACAGCACCCCAAGCGATAGCCTCGTTTCCCATTAAGAGAACCTTCCCACCATTCTTCCGCCCAACCAAAGATCTTAGACTCAATGCTCACACCACCTACTAGAGTGCAACGTCTGCTTTGCCCTCAGACTCCAAGATCTGCTTAACTTTTTCGAAACCTAGGTAAAAAGCCTTCTTATTCACCTCAAATAGACTCTTTCTTACCGACTCCTCTACCGCTTGGAGCATTACCTCAGTAGATAAAGGAAACCTTCCTGAGCCAACCATGGCGCCTATCATAACGCTGTTGGTTGCTATAGGGTTTCCTGCTTGAATTGCCAACGCTGTCGCATCTAACATTATCGTCGTAGCGTAGCTACGGTAGTGTTGCGTTATATGCTCAAGCTCAGGGTATTTACTTAATCCTGATGAAACTGTTTGTGGTATGATTGGCTTCGTATTTACTAGTATTAAACTGTTCTTTGAGAGGTAGTGTAAGTATCTAAGCCCTTCTGAAGGTTCAAAGCTTAGAAGTATGTGAGCAGTCCCTTCAGGTATTATCGGCGCCTCTACTTTAGTGCCAAATCTTATGTGGCTATACACCGCCCCCCCTCTTTGAGACATGCCTAATAGCTCAGAGCCCCTTACCTTAAGCCCGGCTATAACCGCTGCCCTACCTATTATCCTTGAAGCTAAGATTGTGCCTTGCCCTCCAACGCCAGCTATTAACACATCAAAACGCTCTACTGAAGTCTGCAAAGTGCCACACAATATTAATACGCATAAAACCTATTTATGCTTCACTAATTATTATATGCCTAAATACGCCTTCTTAACGTCTTCTAAACTTCCTACTTCTTCGCTTCTGCCGCTGTAGATTATCTTACCGTTTTCAATCACATACACTCTATTAGCCAACTCAAGGGCGAAAGGTACACTCTGCTCAACTAACATGATCGTAACGCCCCTATTGTTGATCTGCTTAATCGTGTCAAGTATCTTAAGAACTACCTTAGGTCCTAAGCCTTGGGATGGCTCATCTAACATAAGAAACTTTGGGTTGCTCATTAGGCTTCGCCCTATGGCCAGCATCTGCTGCTCCCCACCACTTAGTGTAGATGCTTGTTGGCTTGCCCGCTCTTTTAGTATCGGAAATATTTCATAGACCCAGTTGAGTGTTTCTTTACTGTTTTGACGCTGTGTGTAAGCTCCCATCAGAAGGTTTTCGTATACCGTCATATGTGGGAAAAGCCCTCTACCTTCTGGGACCAGCGCTATACCCTTTTCCACTATCTTATGTGGTGGCAGCTTGTCTAACCTCTCGTTAAAGTAGCTTACAGAACCAGAGGTTGGTTTAAGCAGTCCAGCTACGGTCTTGAGTAGGGTTGTTTTGCCAGCGCCATTAGAGCCTATGAGCGCAACGATCTCGCCTTGATCCACTTTAAGGGAGATGTCCCAAAGCACTTGAATCTCACCGTATGAGACGTTTAGCGCATCTACTTCAAGCATATTTAACACCAAGATAGGCTTGTATTACAGATTCATTAGATGCTATCTCTGAGGGCAAACCTTCAGCTATCTTTACACCCCTATCCAAAACTAATATGCGCTCAGAAATGCCCATAATAAACCGCATAACATGCTCAACTAAGCAGAGTGTAACTCCTTGATCTCTCACCTTCCTTAAGGTCTCCAAAACCTTCATGCTCTCTGCTGGGTTTAGACCAGCTGCAACCTCGTCTAAAAGAAGCATCTTAGGCTCGGTTGCCAACGCCCTTGCAGCCTCCACGATCTTCCTTTCAGCCACAGGTATATTCTTAACTTGAACATCACGCAGCCTCTGTAAGTTCAAATCCTTCAACACCTTCTCAGCCTTTTCTACCGCCGCTGCCTTACTTTTTTTAAGCATAGCACCAATCAAGACGTTTTCGAATACAGTTAGATCCTTAAAGGGTTTAACAAGTTGAAATGTGCGTGTCAAACCCAAAGCACATATCTGATCTGGTCTAAACTTGGTTATGTCTACTCCGTCAAATATTACACGCCCAGAATCTGGATGGTAGAAGCCAGTTATGACGTTAAAGAGTGTGGTCTTACCAGCTCCGTTAGGCCCAATTATACCAACGATCTCCTTCTCTTTAACTTCAAAGCTCACATCGTTTAATGCAACTAGTCCACCAAACCGTTTAGTGACATTACTTACTGTAAGTAGTGTTGATGTGGGCATTGTAGTTTAGCAGTTTATTGAACACCCAGATAAGGATTACTATGTAGAAGTAGGTAAGCTTTGCCGAAGAGTTAGCAAAGATAACAGGAGCAAGTGTAGAGGAAGCAAAAGAGGAACAGTCTAAGCAAGAAAGCAAAAAGAGCGACTACATAGAACTTTCAGCAGGAAATCCACTTAAAACTACCTTTGGCAAAAGAGGCTTCTAAGCCTTAGCAGCCCTACCATATTAAAGAATGCAACAAACCGCCGCTCGAATTTGAGTTAACGGCTCAGATTTAGAAGCTTATGCTTGAACCTATTTCTAGGGCAATGTGTGTAGCAGAAGAAGCATCTTATACAACTCTGTCTACTGATCTTAAGAATCTGACTTATCCTTCTTGAAGTGAAGTATTGGCTAGCCATCTGCCTATCACAGCATAAAATGTTACGTTGAAGAGGCAAATAAACTTAACCGCTAACCACCAAGTTCCTTCTCAAACTCTTTTAGAAGGGTCTTCTGCCTCTCAGTAAGCTTAGTTGGGACCTTCACATTAACCTTAACTAGGAGGTCACCTCGGCTGAATCTGTTCCTAACCTTAGGCATACCCTTACCTTTTAGTCTTATGACGGTGCCGCTTTGCGTGCCTGGAGGTATCTTAAGCCACGTGTGCCCATTTAGAGTTGGTATAGCTATTTCGCTGCCTAGAGCCGCTTGTGGGAAGCTTATTTGAGCCTCGAAGATTAAATCATCACCATCTCTCTTGAAATATTTATGTGGGGCTATGTGGATAGTTAAGTAGAGGTCTCCTGCCTTCTTAGTGTGAGGGTGGATATCACCTTCGCCTCTAAGCCTGAGGCTGAAGCCTTCGTCAACACCTGGAGGCACATCCACCCTCACTCTTCTGAATACTTCAACTAGACCACTTCCTTTACACGCTGGGCAAGGGTGCTGAATGATAGAGCCACGCCCACCGCAAGCGCTGCAAGTAGTTGTTGTAATGATTTGTGTAAATCCCATTGTGCGTATGTACTGCACCTGCCCCCTACCTTGGCACTGTGGGCATATTGTTGGCGAGGTTCCACGCTTCGCTCCACTTCCATTACAAGAACTACACCGCTCTGTCCTAGGAACTTGAACCTCTTTACTTGCTCCGAAAGCCGCTTCTTCTAGTGTTATCGTTAAAGGTATGGAGATGTCTTTTCCCCTTTCTTCTTCATATGTGCGCCGTCCACCAAAGAATCTAGAGAATAGGTCGTCAAATCCGAAGCCGAAACCCAGGTCTCTAAATATGCTTTCGAAATCTACGTTTCTGAAGATGTCTTCAGCGGTGTATCTGCTACCTATACCCATATGCCCAAATTGATCATATTGCGCCCGTTTTTCATCGTCAGAAAGCACAGCGTAAGCTTCAGAGATCTCCTTAAACTTCTCTTCAGCGTCGGGTGACTTGTTTCTATCAGGGTGATACTGTAAAGCGAGCCTTCGATACGCTGCCTTTATCTCCTCCTTTGTCGCATTTCTAGGTACTCCAAGTATCTCGTAGTAGTCTTTTTTACCGCTCAATTAAGCTCAACGTTTCTCTTCGTCGACTACCTTATAATCTGCGTCGACCACCTTCTTATCTCCTTCGGTTGAGGGTTTGGCGGCCTGCTGCTGGGCTGTCTGCTGGTAGACGTAGGCGCCTATCTCCTGCAGAACCTTCCCAAGGTCATCGGTTTTACTCTTGATCTTCTGTATATCTTTGCTTTGCAGAGCGTCTTTAAGTTCTTTGACCGCTTGGTCTATTTTAGATATCTGCTCTTGAGTAAGCTTAGATGCCAATTCTGCTTTAGTCTTTTCAGCGGTGTATAGCATGGAGTCAGCAGCGTTTTGAGCCTCAGCCAACTCTCTCTTCTTCCTATCTTCCTCCGCAAACCTCTCAGCCTCCTTTATAAGCCGCTCCTTTTCTTCCTTTGAAAGTTTTGTAGCTGCGGTGATGGTGACCTTCTGCTCCTTACCAGTGGCTAGATCCTTTGCTGACACATTCAAGATACCATTCGCGTCTATATCGAAGGTGACCTCTATCTGAGGTATCCCTCTTGGAGCAGGTGGTATGCCAGTAAGGTGGAACATGCCTAGTGAGATGTTGTCTGCAGCCATAGGTCTCTCGCCTTGGAGTACATGGATTGTCACAGTAGTCTGAAAGTCTGCTGCTGTCGTGAAGACCTGGCTACGCCTCGTAGGTATGGTTGTGTTTCGCTCTATGATCTTTGTGAATATGCCGCCAAGCGTCTCAACACCTAGAGAAAGCGGTGTAACATCTAAGAGGACGATATCGGTTATTTCACCAGCTATTATCCCTCCTTGTATAGCTGCGCCCATAGCTACACACTCCATAGGATCTATGCCGCGCTCCGGCTCCCTCCCCATAGCCTGCTTCACAAACTCTCTTACGATAGGCATCCTAGTAGGGCCGCCTACCAGAATTATCTTATCTATATCCTCAGGTCTAAGTTTCGCATCAGCTAGTGCCTGCATCATCGGCCCTCTACACTTCTCCACAATAGGTCTAACCAGCTCCTCGAGTTTAGCCCTTGTGAGCGTTGTTGTTAGATGCTTAGGCCCAGTTGCGTCGCTAGCTAGGAATGGTATATTCACCTCAGTGGTGAGTAGTGTTGAAAGCTCGATCTTAGCCTTTTCAGCGGCTTCCCTTACCCTCTGAACAGCCATCCGATCATTAGAGATGTCTATACCAGTCTCACTTCTAAACTGACCTATGAGGTATTGTGTGAGCACGTTATCCATATCTGTACCGCCTAGCTGTGTATCCCCACTGGTTGACTTCACCTCAAAGACACCGCCGCCAAACTCCATGATGGTTACATCAAGTGTGCCTCCGCCAAAGTCAAAGACCATAATCTTCAGCTCCTTGCCAGCCTTATCTAACCCATAGGCCAATGCCGCTGCTGTGGGCTCATTTATGATCCTTACGACTTCAAGTCCCGCGATTTCGCCAGCATCCTTAGTAGCCTGCCTCTGGTTATCGTTGAAGTAGGCTGGAACGGTTATGACAGCCTTCTCAACTTTCTCACCTAAGAAGGCTTCCGCATCGCGTTTTATCTTCTGGAGTATGAACGCAGAGATCTGCTGGGGGGTGTATTCTTTACCAAATATCTTCACCTTGTAGTCTGTACCCATCTTCCTCTTTATAGCGAAAACCGTCCCTTCAGGGTTAGTTATAGCCTGTCTACGCGCAGGTTCACCTACTAGTAGCTGCCCATCTCTGGTGAAAGCTACTACTGAAGGGAAGGCTTTACCACCTAGCGTAGTCCCCTCTGCGCTGGGTATGATAGTCGCTCTACCACCAATAAGCACCGCTGCTGCTGAGTTGCTGGTACCTAAGTCTATCCCGATTATCTTCGCCATAACAACCACCTCCCCTACTTATTATAATTCTGCGTCTCTATCTGCCTTTTATTGACCTCTACTAGGCTTGCTCTTATAACTTTACCGTCCAGTTTATAACCTTTTCTTATCACCGAAGTTATAACTCCGTCTTCGCAGTCTTCTTTACTTACGTAAGCATAAGCCTCGTGTAGATTTGGGTCGAATTTGGCGCCTACCGCGTCTATCTCCTCTAAACCCTCTTTCGCGAGCACAGCGTTAAGGTTCTCAGCAACCATTCTAACCCCCTCTAATAGGGGGGAATTCCCACCGCTCTCAGCCGCTATAGCTCGCTCTAAATCCTCCTTAATGGGTATGAGGTCAAGCATTATTCTTTCTTTCATAATAGCTATTCTACGATTCACTTCGCTCTCAAACCTTTTACGATAATTTTCAAAATCGGCTTGAAGGTATTTGAGTTGAGTAATGTAGGTTTCCGCCCTCTTCTCACATTCCTTAACCTTCTCTTCAAGAAGGAGCGTCCTGGCTCTTAGAGCCTCTTCTTCGACATTCTGCTGAGCTGCCTCACTTTCGCTCATTACCTCACACCCCCTTTCCTACGGCCCATCAGCACCTTCTTTTTGTATAAATCTTTCTAACTAAATTTCACGCTTTGAATCTAAAAATGATAAATAGTACGAAGTAAGAGGCTTAATTATGCACCACTATTTCGCCTCAAGAGTCCATGAGTTGTGGAAGCGAACACAAACCGTTAAGGAGACTGGAGAACCCTTCGGCACAGAAGTCATCATGGAGATGGCAGCAGCCTTACTGGCAAAAGGTGAAAAAATACTTCTGCATGCTGAAAGCGTGTCATCGACAAAACCGCCAAAGCACCTCATGGATGAGCAGCAGAAGGCTCTAAAGAGTAGAGCTGGGGGAGCAGTTGCACCCTTTCTCGGCGAAAGTAAGCTAAGAGAAGCCATAGCCAAAAGGGCTAAATGGTTCACAGGAGTCGAAGTTGACCCTGAATCAGAGGTTCTGGTTACGGCAGGGAGCATGCAAGCAATCTACTTTGCGATGCAAACCCTCTTAAACCCAGGTGATGAAGTGATTATGGCGACACCTAACTTCTTCTTTGACATACCAGTCGAGCTCGCTTCAGGTAAAAGCGTCTTTATACCATTATCCTATGAAGACGGTTTTAAACACGGTGTTGAAAAATTCGAGGAGAAGGTGACTTCGAAGACTAAGATGGTAATAATCTGCTCACCTAACAACCCAACTGGTAGAGTCTTGACTGACGATGAGCTAAAAGGCATAGCCAGCTTGGCTAAAGACCACGACCTTCTGATTATGCACGACGAAGTCTATGACGGTTTCACATTCGACGGCAGAAAACACATTTCTCTATTAACCTTCAAGGAGGTCAGAGACAGAGTCATCTCCATACACAGCTTCTCTAAACTATACTTTATGCTGAACTTCAGACTCGGCTACGCCATAGCAAACAGGGAAATAATCAAACGGATGGTTCTACCATTAACTTACAGTTCAATGGGTGTGCCAAACTTCATACAATACGGCGCAGCAGCAGCCCTAGAAGAAGAATGGGAGAAAAGACACCTGAAACAAACAGTTTCAAAGCTGCAGAAAAATAGAGACTATGTGGTCAAAAGGTTTAACGAAGTTCCAGGCTTATTCTGCGTAAAGCCAGAGGGCACAAACTTGGTCTTAACCAGCATAGAAAAACTCGGAATATCATCTATGGAGTTCGCTAAACACATACTTAAGGAGGGGAAAGTCGCCGTTGCTC
Organism: uncultured Nitrososphaerales archaeon; assembly: GCA_938029515.1. Lineage (GTDB taxonomy): Archaea > Thermoproteota > Nitrososphaeria > Nitrososphaerales > JAAOZN01 > JAAOZN01. The sequence continues at coordinate 1,791 of CALJAQ010000083.1, read as the reverse complement.
CAGGAAACTCCTACCACGCTGAAGGATACTTTAGGTTCACCCTCGGGTTAACTGAAAGCACAATAGAGGCTGCTGATAGAGTGGCTGACGCAGCAGCCAAGTTAGCAAAACAGGTTAAAAAGTGATAGGTAAAGACCATTTCCTCCCTTCAACACCCCTCCTCTCATGTTTAACTACCTTAACTTCAATTTGTTCACCAACACTCCGCAACTCATATATTACTGAGCTCCTAGTCTTCGTAAGCGCACCCCCAGGGTAAGAAGGCACCCACACATCTCCACCGCTCCTCTTTGCTCTTAGTAGGCTTGCCGCTAAAACAGCTCCTCTATTAGCTCTTACATGCTGCAGCAAGATCGCTATATACAGACCAACCCGCCAGTTTACCTCCGAAGGCTTGCTTCTACCAGCAAGAATATGGTAGAATGCAGGTATAGAATCCAAGACTATTAGCTGAGGCTCCTTGGAGGAGGTTGAACAGACTAAAGATATATCTTGGTCTAATGTTTCAGCATCCGGATTGAAAACACATAGGTTTTCAGAGGAAGGCAAGTTGAATAAGTTTATGCGCGTGTAGACTGTAAAGAATGTATCTAAATCTATATATTGAATAAGCCAGCCGCTTTCAAGCATAGCCCTTACAACCTTAGATATGAAGTATGTTTTACTGAAGGCTCCATCAGCTAATAGAAGGTTTAACCTCTCATACACCGGTCCAGCGGAATGGATATCAAGTACACTAAACCCAGTTTTCAGCACACCACTACACTTACCCTTAAGCGGCTTATAATAGTACCGCATTCTGATATTCAGATATTTTAGTAAAGTTAATACACTATTTTTCAATATATCGTAGATAGTTAAATGGTTAAAACAGTAAAAAGATGCACAGTTACACAAGCATGATGCAAAACCTAAAGTCTAACATAGGTAGGGAAATAAGATACCGGTGTATAAGAAGATTCTCAGACTCCATAATACCAGGGCTCATAGGAAAGAAACCCTTTTTCAGGCTAAGACGTATCACCATCTACGACAGATCTCAGTCCAGACACAGTCTACTCACACTAAACACCTTAGAAGAACGGTCTAGTCATAAGCTTCGCTGAATCCAGAAAGAGGCTTTCTTACCAAAAAGTTGGAAACGCCATAAATCAGATGGCAATGAGTATCTGAAGCGCTGTGCTCAGCTAGACACTTTATCTCAACTTCTGCACGGCAATAAACTTGCTGACACTCCGCAACTGATCTAGCTACTTTGTGTTAACTGTGTAGATAGGATGTCCACTGAATCCCCCCTCCTTCCTTAAAAGACCCTTCTGATGTAAACTTCTTAACGTAGCTAAAGCTACAGACGCCTTCACACCGAGTGTTCTCGCAGCTGCGTAGACTGTTATGGCTTTTAAGGGTGCTAGAGTGTTCAGGATCTGTTCGTCACTCATCTTCAAATATGTTGCAGCTGTTTGCTTGCTCTGCTGGTCTCGTTTAACTTCTCTGCGTTTCGGCTGCTGCTCTGCGCTCTCCCTTTGCTGCGCTTTTTCAACACCAGCCAAAGGCTTCTTCTTCGCTCCACCCAACCTTCTACACCAATTTTAGGTGTTTAAACTAAGCCTATAAAGCTTATTACTCAGAAGGTTCAGAAAGTCTTATAGCGGTTAAGCCAAGAACCTTATGTTGCGCCGAGGTAGCTCAGCCTGACGAAGGTGGGTTAAGGAGAGAGGTTAAAAGCCCCTCTAGCACCCGGCTGAAGACCGGGCTGTCGCAGGTTCAAATCCTGCCCTCGGCACATTTAGA
>CALJAQ010000082.1 GCA_938029515.1 uncultured Nitrososphaerales archaeon | reverse complement strand
CTATTCACAGAGAAGGGTATCGACTGGTTAAGATCATTGAAGATTGAGCCCATCGATATGTACCTTAGGCTTATTGACGCATTGAACAGGGAGATCTCAACCCTATCAAAGAAGCTCAAGAATATGGCCTTCAAAGATGAAGATGTGAAGCCCCTTATGACCATACCAACTAGGGTACTACTCAGCGTTAAGTCTGAGGTTGGGAGGGTGGAGCGTTTCCCAGACGGTGAGAAGCTACGCTCCTACGCTGGTCTTCTGTGAGGGCTTCAGGGAGGCACGTGATGCACTACTCGAAGCAGGGCTCAAGGTGGTTGAGGTGGATATGGTCAAATATGCACACGTAAAGCATGAAACATCCATATTCTACTACTCCCTAGCTGAAAGGAAGGGGAGGCAGATAGCCATCGTCGCCGCAGCGAGGAAGCTCCTACTATGCTGCTATGTGTTGAAGAATAGGAAGCCGTATCAAGATCAGGCGTCTTAGCGCCCCGAGGTATTGCTGCGCCTCAATACAAGTTAACTTGGCAGCCTGGATGAGAAACACGCATACTGCCCCTCTTTGTGGGCGTATAGGTGACTGCCCTATCGAGGCGCTAAGCTAACATAGCCTGCTCCTCATAGGTGACTATTAAGCAGAAATGCAAGGAATCAGATTTCTGGAGGTGCATACGTGCCACTGCGCTGCCACTTTCTATCGTAAACGTAGCTTCAGAATAACGAATTCCTGCCGCTTTGCAGCCTCCGCCTAAAAGGGTTGCTAGCTAAGAAAAGCTTGCATACATTGCTCCGCTACAGCTTTAACCTTCAAGACAACATGGTTACAAGGCATTTGGTGTCGGTGTGGCTAGGGGTTAGAGGTATGTCTAGCTTTTTGGAAGAGCATAATGTATTCGTGCTTAAAGAAGTAGGTTCCGGATTTTAATACTCTATACCTCCAGAGGTTGATCTGCTTACGTTTTGCCATCGTTTCTTCGAGGTTCTTAACGCAGATGGCTTTTAACTTTAGGTTGCGTTTAAGTGTTTCTTTCATGGTGTAGAAGCCTAATGGTACCCATTCTCCCTTTGTATATTTATCTCCTATGACGAGAATGTAATATCCCTTTTTAGATAGAACCTTCAGCACGTTGTCAAGGGTCTTGCCATAAGATTGGAGGAAGTGTTTAAGTGTAGGGGCGTTTGAGAGGTTTTTTGGATTTGAGCCATATTTGATTACGTCGTGGTAGGGTGGGTGTGATATTACTAGAGCGGCTTCGGTGAATCCTCTTTTAGAAAGAATCTTCTGGAAGTCCGTCGCTGCGCTGTCCCCTTCTATAACTTCAACCTTTACGTTATATGGGTTAGGCTCCTCTTGAAGCCTCCTTTTGGCTACTTCGAGGATTTTACACTCTAATTCAACACCTACCCCGTTTCTACCTAGCCTCTGGCATTCTACAAGGGTTGTGCCGTAGCCCATAAAGGGGTCGACTACTAAATCATAGGGTTCTGTAAACCTCAAGATGGCCTGCCTAGGTATCTGAGGGATAAATTCGCCGTGGTGTAGCTCCTTCATCGAGCCGCTACCATCCCTCTTAGGTATGAGCCAAAGGCTGTCTGTGATGATATTATGCTCCCTAATGTATGGTAACCAATTCTTTAGGTCTAGGGTTGGTGGGTGGTGTTGCTTCTTTTTATCTATCAAAACATTGCTCTGCACTCCTTTTATGCTTAAATTTGATATTTGAAGATTCCTCACGGTGGCTTAGTTTCTTGCCTTGTGATGTAGCGTTTGTCAGCTAAATCTGCGTTTTCCTGCGCCAGTTTGGTTAGAGTTTCTGGCCCTTACTGTTCGCTTTGTCCCACGCCGCCGTCAGGGTTTGAATAGACTTGAGGATGAAAACTGTGGTGTGCTTATACCATATTTTGGAAGGCGGTGTATCAAACTGTTTAAACAGTGAAGTGCTATTAGAGGCAACGCATGTGTCTGTTCTCTAAGCTATTGGTCAAGAAGATTACATAAACCCTGCTAAAGATTGTTGAAGACACCTCAACTCCTGAGCCGTTGTTTAGAAGCGGTGTTCAAGGGCGTAGAGGCCAAACAGAGGTTAGAAGAAAGGTAGTTGAATTCATACGCTCATTAAATAGGCAAGCGGCTAAGTTGACCATCTCCCTCAATAGGTTAAAGGCTTTTGAAGACGAATGCTTCAATAAAACGGTCTGGCACCTAAAGATAGGTGATAGAGCCTCAGCCTCAATATATGCTTCTGAAGTAGCATACCTAAGAAGGCTACAGTGTGAGATAAAAGGGGTCAAGGATCTCGTAACACAGACCAGTTTAAGGCTGGACTCTCTACTAAATTCGCAGCATCTAACCGCTTCACTAACCACGTTAATCGAAACCTTGCGGCAGATCCCTTACGGCTTAGACGCTGAAGACCTTGGGCAACTAACGAAGGCTCTATGCGATGCTGCTACATCCCAAGAAGGTGTTGAAAGGTCTTCACCGCAGAAAACAGATCTGCAGAGTGAGGATGTTCTGAGGGAAGCTGAATCGAGTCTTCATAGAGAGTATTCAGAGCCCTTAACCGGCTGACTCTGAAGCCTCCCCACCCTTGTATACAGCACCCCTCCTCACTCTAAAAGCAAGCCAAGACACCAATACACCGACTGTGAATGCAGCGGCTATAGTGAGCAGGTTATTCTCAAAGAGTAGGGGTTGCCGCTGAATCTGCTGCGTAACAGGCTTGGCAACGTTAACTTGAATCGTAAAGTTTAGTGTATGCACCCCACCTCTATCATCAACGTAGCGCACACGTAGTTGAAGCGGGTATATGGCTGGCGGCGCATCACCCACCCTTAAGGTTAGGCTGAAGGATGACTGACCATCTCTAGTTATCTCACCGAGTATCGTTGAATCAGAGAATGCTTTTAAGAACGGATGCTCTATTAAAGCCGTTACGTTAACATTCTTGGCAGATATTATCCCGCCGTTATACACTATACCAGATACGGTGAAGGTGGAGGATGGCGCTACTGGGTCAGGTCTCACAGATAAGCTCGAGACACTGAGATCTATGTAACCTCTAACGGTGAAGCCTGTTGCAAGGTCTTCAAGCCACTCTAAGCCGGCGCTATCCACGTATCTGACTGAGAGTGTTGCTTGAGGTGTTTCTACAGCCTCTTTCTCTATTGCCGATTTTGGTGCGAAGATTCTAACCCCTATCTGAACCTCTTCACCCGCTTCTATCTTATCGAAGTACCAGTTTCCGCTGCTACCTACTATGCTTAAGGTTGATGGTAGGCGTAGGTTCACTGAGACTTTATTCGCATCTTCTTCACCCACGTTTCTTAGCTTCAACGTAGCTTCGTTTACCCTCGCTGCGTAGAGGTCGTAATCTTCGGTTGAGACCCTGAGCTTAACGCCGCTCTGTCTGCTGCCGGATATTTGGAAGCCTAGCGCGGCTGCTTCAGTCTTTGAGTCCCCGGTCGGTGTTATGAATCTTGCTGTAAGGGTTATCGTGCCGACTGAACCTAAGGATGATTTTGCTGCATAGACCCTGAGTGGGATAGTGGTTTTAGCGCCTGCCTCCAACCTATCTACGATTACGTAGTCTACTCCACTTACCTGAATTGACGGCGAGGCTGGTGTGAATCTGAGCTCAACGTTGCTTAAAGAGCGGTTAAGAAGGTTCGCCAAGATTATCTTAACCTCATCAACCCCGCCGGCCAAAACCTCCTTGGGGGTGTAATCTACATCGATTGCGCGAAGAGTGCTTCGGGTGAGCTGAAGCGTTACCTGCAGCGTTCCGCTTCTCCTCTCCCCCCCTTCAACATAATATGTAAACGTGAAGGTCAGCGGCACAGACCCTTCAGCCGAGTCGAAGGGCGCTTTAACGGATACGGTTAGATCAGCTTCTGCGCCGACTTTTAGATCACCGAGGCTCTGCTTGGCTCCTGAGGTCAGTGTCAGAGGGGGTTGGGTTGACGCCGAGGCTTCTAATGAGTAGGCTGCTGAATTCCCCTGGTTCACCACCTTGAACCTAAATGCCTTGGTTGTACCAGATGCTATCGTGTTGTCTTCAACCTTGAGTGTTAGAAGAGGCTCTGAGGCTATTCTCGATGCTACCAACCCTACTGTGTAGGTTTCTGTGAACTCAACACCCTCTTCATCTTGATATGTTAATGTGAGTTTTGAGTTAAATGTGGATGCTGCGGCTGTTGTAGGCGTGTAGATCTTTAGCTGTAAAGCCGCTG
>CALJAQ010000081.1 GCA_938029515.1 uncultured Nitrososphaerales archaeon | reverse complement strand
TTAGAGGAGTTGAGGGAGGCTTTTGCTAAAGCGTCTTCTAACCCTGCAAATAGGCTTGCTGAGGCTGGTAGAACTAGGCATGTTGTGGATTTTCTATGGGGTGTGAATCTCACTCGAGCTCTTACCCAAGCCTACTCGTCTAAAGGCGGTTATCGCACACTCAGCATAGGTAGGGTTCAAGGCCCTACTTTGGCTTATGTTGTAGAGAGGGAGTGCGAAATCAGGTGGTTTGTTCCTACACCATTCTGGAGTGTAAGCGCTCTGCTAGATAAGGATGGTTCCACCTTTAGGGCTCCGTATGCCGTTGAAAAGGTTGAGCGGCTGGCTGAAGCCCAAGCTATTAAGCTCGCCTGTAGAGGGAAGGATGCTGCGGTTAAAAAGGTTAGTAAGCAGATCATACACCAGCATCCGCCTACACCCTTTAACCTCGGTGATCTACAGCATGAAGCTTACAGGGTCTTTGGTTTTTCACCCTCGCAGACTTTAAGGTTGGCTGAGAGCTTGTATCTGAAAGCGCTCATATCTTACCCTCGCACCTCAAGCCAAAAGCTTCCACCTTCTATAGGGTATCGTAAGATTCTTGGCGGTTTGCAGAATCTTGAGCAGTATAAGTTTGATGTCGCTGAGCTGCTTTCTAAGCCTCTTAGACCGTTTGAGGGTGAAGAAGAAGATCCGGCGCATCCAGCAATATACCCTACGGGTGAGCTCCCTCAAGGGCTGGATGATAGGCAGAGTAAATTGTATGATCTCGTGGTAAGGAGGTTTTTAGCTGTTTTTGGCGAATACGCTGTAAAGGAGGGGGTTACAGCTGATATAGGGATAGGTTCTTACCTCTTTAAGGTGAGTGGGCGGAGAACTATAAAGGAGGGTTGGATAAGATACTACAGAAGTTATACGGGCGCAGAAGATAACCCGCTCCCCCCTTTAGAAGAGGGAGATAGGCTCAATGTGGTTTCTATTGACGTCGTCGAGAGGTTTGAGCAGCCTCCCCATCGATACAACCAGAGCAGCCTTTTGGCTAAGATGGAAATGGAGGGCGTTGGCACAAAAGCGACTAGAGCTGAGGTCATCGACACCCTCTACAAAAGAGGGTACATCGTCGGCAACCGCATAAGAGCGACAGACCTGGCTTTCGCTGTGATTGAGGTTATGAAGAAATATAGCCCCAGCATAATCTCAACAGAAATGACTAGGGAGGTTGAAAGGTTTTTAGAAGATATAGAGAGAGGTAGGCTACGTGGAGATGACGTGATAGAGAAAACTGCAACACATCTACTTACATCCTTAGAAGGGCTTAAAGTAGCTGAGGAGGATCTTGGTTCGAAGGTTAAAGAGGCGGCGCGATCCAGCTTAGCGGCGGAAGATACTATTGGAAGTTGTCCAGTGTGTAAAGAGGGGACTCTTAAGGTTATGCGCTCTAAGAAGACGGGTAAACGGTTTATCGGCTGCACGAACTACAAGTTAGGTTGTGAAGCTTCAGCGCCGCTGCCTCAAAAAGGCAAGATAAGAAGCCTTAATAGAAGGTGTAAGGTTTGCGGCTGGCCTATGGTGGCTGTTGTGTTAAGCAGATACCCTTGGAGGCTTTGTGTAAATCCGAGCTGCTCGACTAAAAAGAGGGGTAAGCCTTGAAGTGTCTACTCTGCTGGAGAGAAAGCGAATCTAAAGAAGGCCTCTGCTTCTATCACAAAGAGTCATACAGAAGCCTTAAAGAAGGGTATCGGCGTTGGTGTAGAGCGTATGGAGATATGGGTGAAAGAAGGTATTTAGAGAGGCTGCTGGAGCTGCCTGAATGCGGAGAATGGGTTAAAGATGTTGCAAAGATGGAGCTTAAACGTTTAAAGGAGGGCTGTGATGATTAAGAAGGCTCTTGACAACCTATCTTTGAAGCTGAGTAGAAGATTAGAGCGAAGCAGATTAATTAAGGGTGTAAAAAACACTCTCTCACCATCTATCAATAGACTATTAGAGTGGTTATATCTACTTGCGCTCCTAATTCTTTTAGGCGGGGGTGTAAACACCGCGCTTGAAGGGCTGAGGCTTAAAGCCCCTCAAGCTATGATCTTCGCCACATCAACCGTTCAGAGTGTAGGAGAGACGGTATTAAACATCTTCACCTTAATGCTTGGGGTTGCAAGCGTCTACTTCATCTACCGTGGCAGCAGGTTTGTGGTGAGCAGACGCTTAACCAACTTTTACCTGTTTGCTGGCGCGGTGGGGCTGCTAATCGCTCTAGCCATCGAATTTTACCTGCTCGGCTACAAACGGTAGGGCTTCGTGGAATGCTTTTAAATCTAAGCTTATTAGATAGGTGGAGAAAATGGTCTTAAGATGGTTAAAAGGCTTAAGATACACCGATGTGTTAGACAGGGTTATTGAAACCGGTCTCTGCTCAGGGTGCGGCACATGTGTAGTAGCTTGCAAAGTTAACAGCAGAGCGTGCTTAGAATATGTTGAGAAGCCTTTAAGGGAAGAGGGGTTATGCATAGACTGTGGACTCTGCTTACACTCATGCGCTAGGGCTGATGTGCTCATGGAGAGGATGGGGTTTATCGGCCGAGAGGTGAGTGAGGGTGTAGGTGGTGTGAGGGCTGCTTACGCTGTGAGGACTACAAGAGAGGATGTTCGCAGAGTTTGCCAAGATGGGGGGTTTGTAACTACGCTTCTCCTCTGGCTTTATGAAAAAGGCTTGATAGATGCTGCCCTACTTTCCGGTGTAGGTAAGCAGCCTCAGTCAGCTGAGCCGCGTTTAGCGAAGAGCGCTGACGAGATACTGGCCTCAGCTGGGACAAGATACACCTATTCACCTAACATACTACCGTTGTTAGAAGAAGTGCCTAAGTTAGCGCCTTACTCGGCGGGTAAGGTTGCGTTTGTAGGTGTGCCTTGTCAGATTCAGTCACTTAAGAAGGCACATCGTAATAACGTTAAACCTTTCGAACGCGTTAAGATTTCAATAGGACTCTTCTGCAGCGAGAGCTTCGACTACAGGGGGTTGATGAAGCAGAAGATTGAAGGCGAGATGAAGATACCTTTAGGGCAGATATCTAAGACCAACATCAAAGGGAAGTTCCTTATCTACTTAAGAGACGGGCGGCAGTATGAGATAGCGTTGAAGGATATAAAGGGTTATGTAAGGAGGGCGTGCGAGTTCTGCGACGACTTCACGGCCGAAGACGCTGATGTTTCCGCTGGTGGAGTCGGCTTAGACGGTTGGTCTGCTGTTTTAGTGAGGAGCAAGATAGGAGAAGAAGCAGTTAATGGGATGATTACAGACAAGGTTATTGAAGCAAAACCTCTACAGGAATTTAAATCAGCCTACGATCTGATGTTAAAACTCTCTAGAAACAAAAGAAGCAAGTCAGCTAAAACCATCGGTGAACTACCGGTAGCAATTGCAGTCTAAAAGTTAGGTTAATCAAGAACTCACACCAATAGTTAGATGGTGGTGCTCAAAGGGTGGGGGTAGAAGATATTCTACCTTATAACCTAGTCGAAGCCCTCAGAGGGAGTGTAAGGGTTTCAGGTAGAGTCTACCCCACCCTATGCTTGGCTTGCAGAGGAGCGAAGATGCTCTGCGGCAAAGCCCGATGTCCTATCTTGTTGAAGGCTGAAGCGTTAGTTAAAGTCAAAAACGCCATAGACCGTGAGCGACTAGATGGTTCAACACCACCAGCAGCTTTTGTAGGGCGTTTGGGCTACCCTAAGGTGTTTGTCGGACCACTTGTCCCCCATTTTCACGGCGACAACGTTTTGCTCGATACCCCTGAGTGGTGGTTAGGTAGAGGGATAGAGGAGATAGTAGAATTCAGATACAATCTTGTCAGGGGTAAGAGTAGGCTTGAAGTGAAAACCGCCGCAGCTGGGCATAGGCTTTTAGATGCGCTACAGGAGCTGGCGATGAGCATGCGATCCGTGGATGCTGAAGCGGTCTTCGAAAAGAAGCCTACAAAGATGCTCATCTTATCAGATATTACTCAACCCTTTGGCCCATCAGCGCTGTTAAGGTCGTTTAAGGCATCGAACAGCACGGTCGATAAAAGAATAGAGAAAGCATACTATGACAGGGATCTAAAGGCTGCTGAAGCGGTAGCTGGGCTATATGAGAAGGGTGTAATGGTTACGAGAATACAGCGTGCCTTCAGCTTAGGCATGTTTGGGGAGGGGAGAAGAAGGAGACTAGTTCCAACGAGGTGGAGCATAACCGCTGTTGATAGTATACTATCAGAAAAACTTGTAAGAAAGGTGAAATACAACCCTACAGTTGACAAATACTTAGTCTATTATCTTAAGAACATAGGTAACCTCTACGTAGCCATATTGATGCCTAAACCTTGGAGCTTCGAGTGGATAGAAGCGTGGTTCCCAGGCACACCGTGGAACCCTGGAGGCTCTTCATCTAAGCCTGCGTTGATGGGTGATTATGAAGGGTATTGGGGGCGTAAAACATATCCATCTATAGGTGGATGCTACTATTCCGCAAGGCTAGCCGTCGCCGAGGCTCTTAATAGATCTAGGCGTCAAGCAACAGCGCTCGTTTTACGTGAAATATACCCAGAATATATTCTTCCTGTCGGTGTTTGGAATGTTAGGGAGAGTGTCCGTGCAGCCTTCAAGAGTAAGCCGCTGATATTTGATACATTAGAAGATGCTTTAAGGTTTGTTAAAGGGTTGTTCAAAGTTCCTTTACGGTCTTGGGTAGAGCACAGCGTAATTTTAAAAGAGGCTTTGCATCAAAAAAGTATAAGAGAGTATGTTTAATCAGTTGTTAAGAATCTGCTTGTAAACATTTTTCGTCGCCTCTGCTATGGTACTCCACCTATATTCACGCACCACCTTCTTACGCATATTCTTCTTCATCTCCTCAGCAAGTTCTTTATACTCTAACACCTTCAAAATTCCCATAGCGAGAGAGTTAGCATCGTTAGGATGGACTTTTATGCCAGTTTTTCCATGCTCCACAATCTCTGAGAGGCCGCCGGTATCTGATACCACAAGTGGGCAGCCTGCTGCCATAGCTTCTAATGCAACTATCCCGAACGGTTCATAGATTGAAGGCACTACACACACATCTGCGGCTAAAAAGAGGCTCCTTATAACAGTGGTATCAAGGTAGCCTGTGACGAAAACCTTATCTTTAAGCCCCTCTTGCGCAACTCGGTTCAAAATCTCACCCTTCATATAGCCGTCTCCAGCTATAACAAAGCGTGCATCCGCCTTCTGAAGCACTTTAGGTATAGCATCCAGTAGAATATGAATACCTTTCTCTACAACCAACCTACCGACGAAAAGAACGAGGGCACCATCTTTATCAACAAACCTGTTGCGAACAGCTTTCACATCCTTTAACTCTAAGAAGACTGTTGGATCTATACCATTAGGTATAATGTGGATCTTCTCATAAGGCACTTTAAGAACCTTGTTTACTTGTTCAGCCATAAAGCGGCTGCAACATATAACTTTCTTAGCCTCGTATCCAAGCCAAACCTCAATTTCATGGATCATCTGATTATATTCTGTAAATACGCCCCCTCTACGTCCATACTCAGTAGCGTGTATTGTCGCAACAAGTGGCAGCCTATTTAGATGCTTTAATCCTATACCAGCCTTCGCGGTTAACCAGTCGTGTGCGTGTAGGATTACCGTTTTACCTCTTTTTGCTTTGATTACCTGTGTGGCTGCTCTTTGCATGCTTAGATTCATCAACTGGATCCAAGACGCGAAATCTGGTGTTGGATGTTTATATGAGTCAAATCTGTGAACGGCAACCCCTTCAACCTCCTCATACTCGGGGGTGTTAGGGAAGTCGCAGGTCACAACTTGTACATCTAAACCAAGCTTGACCAATTGTATAGATAGATTATGGACGTGTGGTGCTATGCCTCCTATGATTCTGGG
>CALJAQ010000080.1 GCA_938029515.1 uncultured Nitrososphaerales archaeon | reverse complement strand
TGAGTGTAGAGAGAGTGAGGTTAAGAGCCAGCAGCGGGCTAAGAGGCTCTCACGAATATATACGCTCTTCTTCATAGCACTAATAATACTTATTATCGTAATGACCGCCTTAACACCACGGGGCTAGAAGCAGTTTAAATTAGAGTAGAGAGTTAGGGGGTGTAGCGGGGGAGCGCGGGGGTTAGTCTAAAGCACCCCTAACCCGAGCCAGGTCAAAGCCTTGAGTTAGGCGACATAAGGGGGCAGAATAGGGCGCCTAGACTCAAGATCTGCTCGGTCAGCCGTTCGTGGGTTCAAAACCCTCTTTGTAAAGAGGGTGAAACTCCCACCCCCCGCACCTCTCAATCTAAACGACGTCTCAACTATGAAATCAGTATTCACCCTTAAGCTGGAAGAGAAGAATACAGTTGTTCCAGATGTTTTTAGGTTGGTTGCTGCTCAGGTTTTACTTTGAGTATAGGTCCATCCTTTTGAATCACTCTTACCTTCTGCCCTTTGAGTATGTCTTGGTCTGAGGAAGCTTGCCAATATTCTGCTTCGCACCTTACTACCCCAACTTCCCCCTTAGGTATATCCTCAACCGCAACACACAACTCGCCTACTATGCCTCCTATTGCTGGAGGCCTCTTTCTGGCTTGAATCACTTTATAAGCTGCGAATACGAAGAAGACACCGATAGTCAAAGGAACCAGTAGCGTGATTAGAAGTAGCTGGTTTAAGAGGTCTGTTGAAACCAGCCAGGGGCCGGTGGGTAGAGTGGGGAAGAGTAGTATCCCACCTATTATTATACACGCAAACCCTGCGCCGCCAAGCAGCCCAAAGCCTGGTGTAAGCAGCTCAGCAAGAAGCAAAACCGCACCTAAGGCTATTAGCATTAGCCCACCTATGAAAATACCTGTTAAGCCAAGACCTATCAAGCCGAGTATAAGGCAGAGTCCACCTATTACCTCGCTGCCGTAGCCTGGTGATGTTAAGCCGAATATTAGGGCGTAAAGTCCGAGTATGAAAAGTATGTATGATATGATCGGGTCTGAAAGCACCCTTAAGATCTGTAGTCTAAGAGTTGGTTCCCACCATATAACCTTCATTCCAGCTGTTTTGATTAAGTATTCTCCTTCAAGAAGTTTTACTTTAACCCCATCCACAAGCTTAAGCAAATCTTCAACAGATTCCGCTACGTATTCGATGACATTCATCTTCCTTGCTTCTTCTGCTGAGAGGTTTAGGTTCTCCTTTATGAATCGTGCTGCAGCTGTTTCGTTTCTTCCGTGCATTCGTGCCTTCTCAACCAAGAATGTGGTTAGGGCGTTGATCGTCTTAGTGTCGTTTATGGGCTGGGTGCCTCCTAAAGGGCTGTAGGCTACTGGTTGGGCTGAGCCTAATATTGTATGTGGCGCCATCGCCGCTATGTGTGTGGAAAGGAGGATGTATGTGCCTGCTGACCAAGCTCTAGCGCCTTTTGGGTAGACGTATCCTATTACAGGCACGGTTGACCGCTCTATTCTATCGATTATCTTCATCGTGGCATCTAGATTTCCACCTGGTGTGTCGATTAATATTAGAAGTGGGGTGTTTAGGGATTCAGCCTCCTTCAGCGCTTCATCGATTACTTCACTCGACATCGCTGTTATAGTTCCCTCGATCTTCACCGCTATTAGGCGGTCTGCTTCCGCTGAGTACGTTGCGCATAAGAGCGTAAATAGAATAATAAAGGTTAGGGGGAGCACTTTCCTCAGCACGTTTATGCTCCTCTCTACTCGCTCTTTGCCCTCTCTCCTTTTATCAACCCGATGAGAGTGCCGAGGTCTACTTGTGCGCCTGTGGTTGTGACTACAATAAGGTTCTTTTCACGCGCTATCTCAGCTAATGTTTGAAGCTCTCTTAGCCTCATAGCCGTCGTTGTCTTTTCGTACATCGTTGCCGCTTCAGCCATCTTACTTGCTGCTTGATATTCACCATCAGCCACTATGATTCTGGCTCTCCGTTCACGCTCAGCCTCAGCTTGCTTCGCAATCGCCCTTTGCATAACTTCTGGTAATGTGACATCCTTTATCGCTACCGCTTGAACCTTTATTCCCCAGCTGTCTGTTGCTGCATCAAGTATCTCAGTCAACCTCTTACTCAGTTCCTCCCGCTTTGAAAGCAGCTCATCCAGCTCAACCTGCCCAAGCACATCCCTTAATGTGGTTTGCGCCAAAAGGTTGGTCGCAAGTATGTAGTTCTCTACCGAGACTACCGCCTTCTGAGGGTCGAAGACGCGGTAGTAGACTACGGCATCTACATCCACACTCACGTTATCGCGGGTTATCACTCTCTGCTTGGCAACATCAAAGGTTATGACCCTCAGATCAACCACTCTAAAGACGTCTATTACTGGTATTCTGAAGAAGAGGCCAGGTCCTTTGGATCCTATCAGCCTACCTAATCTGAACATAACTGCTCGCTCATACTCTTTTACGATTCTTATCGAGGACCTTAGAAAGGATAAGATGATGATTACGGCTAGTATACCAGCTAATATTTCAACCTCTGCCAATTTAGCTCACCAATGTTTAATCTTGGTGTTAGATAAAAGTTGCTGAACATTATTCAGCCGCTTATTTAGAGATTTGGAGGAGGGGGTGGGATTTGAACCCACGTGTATCCGCTCTGCAGGCGGACGCGTAGCCGCTCCGCCACCCCTCCACGCAGCTTTTATAATTATTCTATGCCATATAAAGTCTAAACTTTGCTCCTCAGATTTTAACTTTGTTCAGCAGCCTCTTTTTTGTGGTGTGCATATACTTCAATCGCTTTTTCAACAGCTGCGAGCGGTGCAAGTCGCTCTATGCTTATTAGAATGATTTTGTTGAGCAGGTAGAAGACAAGTACACACAGCTTCTCTCTTACTGTTAATATGCATTCGACTGCGCCCATCTTCTCATTCCAGCTTTCACGCTCCTTCTTTCTAGCAGCTGCTTGCTTCGCGTATCTTTGAAGGTCTTCTTTTGTGAGTATTATGTCTAGGTTAGGTTTGCAAACGAACTTTAACACCTCTCCTTCTTCGTTTATGAGCATCACACACTTAACATTTCTGTGGCAGTTGAGCATCTTATCGATGATGTCTTCAGTCATCCTACATCACTATGGTTTAAAGTAGATGATAAGCTTAGTGGTACGTATGGTTAGGGTTGGAGAAAAGCGTTGTGAAGGTCTTATACTACTTGAGTTAGTGTGAATCTTCTTACATGCCCTTCCAGCTTCGTCTGCATGTTATAGAGTTAGGTATGAGGTTTTATTCCGTATAGAAAGTAAGAACCGTGTATTTGACACACTCTTAGGTGGATTGTTGATAAGGCTCTTAGCGGCTCGCTGAGCTCCATCGACGGTCTAGCTATGTTTATATGCAGCACGTTAAAGTTCTTGCTTCGCGAAACACTCTCCCTAGGATTCTTAAGGCTTCTTTTTCACCGTAAACATATTCGATGGTGTCAAACCCTACAATTGGTAAACTGGTCTTCTTGTTAACTTCATCATTTGCAGCATCGTAGTCCAGAACTTGCTCATGTCTTCAATAATAGAGCGCCCACGTAATGGTAAAACATAGGAGGGTGCAGCTAATTCCTCAGCCTCAAACCTGTAATCTACAACTTTTAGGTTCTCCAAAGGTAAGTTCATACCTTTTAAGGCATCTACCATTATGTTTGCGCTAATTCCTTATGGTGATAAGATCAGAACTGGGTAGCCTTGAGATAGAAAATTCGATATTATAGGAGATAGCAGCAGTTCCAGTGGTATACCTACTCCATCAATCTCTAGTAGATCGTAGCCTCCTGGCATAAACATGCCAGCCAAAATGTTATCCAGATCGCGGATTCCAGTCGAATAAAGGTTCGGTTGATGTAGAATCGTCTCCCATATGCCTCTGGGCTTCACTTCCGGTAAGGTTGGTGGAAAAACGTGGAAGCCGTCTTCAAGTGTGTATGCGAATGTTGGTTTAACGAGTCTTGTTCCTCTTAGCTTATAGACCTCCAATTCCCTTATTAAACGACCTTCGAGCATTTTTCTTCTGAGAATGAGTACGCCGTCGGCTACAAATTCTCCACCATGTGCTAGTATCTTTTTGTCTCCTACTGGAATCTCACCTACAAATATGGTGGTGCAACCCTCTTTTTACAATCTTGCTGAGAACTGTGTGTAGTAGAAATCTGGCAGCAATCGGTTTCTTAACCGCTTGCGCAAATGCTGTAAAGGAGTCTATAACAACCCGCTTAGCCTTTAGTATGTGTATACGCTCTATAAGAGCCTTGAGGGATTCTGCTAACATCTCTTCTTGGGCAATCATCATCTCCATAAAGCAAAACCTATCGTCCTCTTCAAGCTTCTTAAAATTGTAAAACCTTTCTACGTTATCATAGAAGGTTTGGCGATCTTCACCAAAGCTCACGTAAATCCCTTTCCCGTCGTAATTGACTACCCCGTCATAAAGGAATTGGCGGAGAAGACAGTCTTCCCTGTGCCTGCCTCACCGCAGACAACAATCAAGCTCCCTCTAGGGAAACCTCCTTCGACAAAAGGCTCCAATTCTTTAACCCTAGTAGAAACTCTATCAGTCGGTATCGTTTATTCACCTCCTAGGTAAGCGATCTTCTCCAGCAATTCTTGCCATTCTCTCAAACTAGACTTTTGAGTATCTGTCAAAAACCTCAGAAGCTCTTCTTTTGACAGAGGAAGGCCGTATCTTCTACGGATCTCGCAGGCTAAGAAATCGATGAGCAAATCTGCGGCGTCGCTGAAGAGATCCCTTAGCGTTTTATAGAAAAGGGTGGGCTCATTCCACAACACTTCAAAAGGGTCACGCCCTAGTCTTAACCGCAGGTGGAAAAGGGGCCTCTTTAACGGTTTCACCCAAACCTCTGCTTATAACTTCACCTAAGACACCCTTTAGATCCTCAATAATTCATTTCTCTCTTCCCTTTGTCTCCTTCATTACTCTCTCCATAAAGCGTAGAGCCAATAAAATACAATAAAACATCTATAAAAACTTTGTTTTAGATTATTATTTGAAACATTCATAAACATTTTATATTAAATCTTAACTAAAACT
>CALJAQ010000079.1 GCA_938029515.1 uncultured Nitrososphaerales archaeon | reverse complement strand
AAAGATGAACCTGGAAAATATAAATATTCTGGTAAGCGGTGATAGTAGCGCGCATCTTCAGTTTAAGTCGCCTAAAACGTGTAGTGAGCTACCTACGGCTAAAACATGCGGGTTTTGGCTAGCATGGTAAGCAAGCCGACCTATAGGCTGGAATCGCAGAACCTAAAATGGATGAAGCAAACGTTAAAAAAAGGCGCTTTTAATGCTTGCTTAGCTTGCAGGAGCGGCACGATTTTTATGGTTGGTCAAAACCATTTGAGGGTGGTTGTGACTATTTGGGCTAGTGTTAAGCCTAGCAGCGTACCTGTTGCTTTTCAACTGTTCAACGATATACGACGACTAAATCGGTAATAAACTTTGTTGTTGAGTTTTTAGTTTCACGGTCAGCCGTGATAGGGTGGTCTCTACCTCTTAACGCCGCACAACTCTAATGCAAAGATTGGAGAGAGCAGAGTAGAACTAGGCGGGCCCGCCGGGACACCCGACCAGCGCTGGCATTCGGACCCGGGGCCCCCGGGTTAAAAGCTTCACCGAAGCGCTGCTTCACCGGTGCTCTACCTGGCTGAGCTACGGGCCCGCTGTATGGAGGGTTTAAGTAGGGCCTATTATCCCTTTATGCTTAAGGTTGGTTTTAGATTCAGCGGCGCTTGAGAAGTTTCCTTTTAGGAAGGATGAGAATTTACGGCGTGTGCTTATTGTCACCCATAGGAATGCGGATGTTGACGCTTATGCATCTGCTTACGGTATTGCACATCTTCTGAAGAGGCTTAATTCTAGGTGTTTGGTCTCTGTTGCTGCCCCCGGTGGTCTCAGCAGTATGGCTAAGATTGTGCATTGTGACTACCCTGTTGATCTAATTTCGTCACCCACCTTTGAAGGGTTGGATATGTTGGTTATAGTGGATACTGGGCACACTCAGCTTTTAAGTGATTGGTTTGAACCGATTAGGCGTGTTGAGTGTAGTAAGGTGTTTATTGACCACCACCATCACTCTGAAAGCGTTAAGAGTCTTGTTGACCATCTGCTCGTCGACGAGGATGCGACCTCTACTAGTGAGATTGTGATCTCAATCTACGAGGCGAAGCGTGTGAAGATTCCCCAGAGGGTAGCTGAAGCGCTTCTACTAGGTTTGATGACTGATACCGCTAATCTGAATCTTGCTGAATGTTCAACGCTTGAAAACGCGGTTAAACTCTGCAGATGCGGCGCTACAGTCAACAAGGCTAGGCAGATGCTCCGCGTTAAAAAGGATGTGTCGGAGAAGATCGCTAGACTGAAGGCAGGTCAGAGGCTTAAGATCTATAAGCTAGAAGATTGGATCTTAGCGCTCACCTACGTAGGCTCTTACCAAGCTTCCGCAGCAAGGGCTTTGATTGACTTGGGCGCTGACGTGGCTGTAGCTTTGGGTGAAGTTGATGGTGATGTTAGGGGGAGTCTAAGGGCAACTCAAGATTTCTGCGAGAAGAGCGGTGTGCATTTGGGTGTAGATGTCGCTGAGAAAGTAGGGGCATCGCTTAAAGGCGCCGGAGGGGGGCATGCTGGTGCAGCATCCTTCACCGTTAAACCACCCCTTCAACTTGCGGCTGACAGAACATTACTTACCTTAGCCAAGAAGCTCGATGTTGAACTACAGGAGATAACCTAGATAACGATTTAATACACCTGCTTCAGAGAAGGTGATGCACCTTGCCGAAGATCGTTGAAATAAAGGGTTTCACCTTCCAATACGCCGGCTCATCACAACCAGCGCTAACTGATGTGAACCTAAGCATAGATGAGGGGGAGATAGTCGTCATAGCAGGTCCTAGTGGCTGTGGCAAATCAACCCTCCTACGGAGCGTAAACGGGCTCATACCACATATGTATAGCGGCACATACATAGGAGAGGTTTACGTGAACAACCTAAAGGTGTCTGAACATAAGATCTCTGATATCGCTAAGCAAGTTGGATACGTCTTTCAAAACCCTGAAAACCAGATCTTCATGTTCTCAGTTGAAAGGGACGTAGCCTTCGGCCTCGAGAACCTCGGCCTCCCTAGAGACGAGATCAAGCAGAGGGTGGATTGGGCTATCGATCTTCTCGGCATAAAGGAGATAGCACATAGAGCCCCCCATGAGATCTCTGATGGGCAGAAGCAGCGAGTAGCGATCGCTGGAGTGTTGGCTATGAAGCCTAAGCTGCTGATACTTGACGAGCCGACCTCCCTTTTAGACCCGCTGAGCGCGCTTGACCTCATAAGCACAGTTAAGCATCTGCACGACACGCTTAAACTTACTGTTATTGTAGTGGAGCATAGGCTTGACCTCTTAGTCCCTATAGCTGATAGGCTAGTAGTTATGGAGAATGGCAGAATACTCTACAACGGTAGGCCGAGAGACGTCTTGGGGGATGAGGGGTTGCTCACCATAGGCGTAGGCGTACCCTCAATAGTCAGGTTGACGCATCTACTACGAGGCGATTGCAGCTTTAAACACCTTCCGCTTACCCCGTCTGAGTTTGTTGAGCAGATAAACGAGGCTTAAAAATGATAGAATTCAACGAAGTATCCTACATACACCCAACTGGTGTGAAAGCTCTTGACGGTGTCAGCATACGGTTTAGGCAAGGCGAGTTAGCGGCAATAGTCGGCGCTAACGGCGCCGGTAAAACAACCCTAATCAAGCATATGAATGGGCTACTTAAGCCTACAGAAGGCACAGTCAAAGTCTTCGGTCAAGACACAACTCAGCTATCAGTGGCAAGCCTCTCACGTAAAGTAGGGATAGTCTTCCAGAACTCAGATCACCAACTCTTCTCAGATACAGTGGAGCATGAAGTTGAATTCGGCCTTAGAAACTTCGGCTTCAGCGAAGATGTGGTTAAGCAAAGAGTAGAGTGGGCGCTCAGATTCTTCGGGTTGGATGGGTATGCAAACACGTCACCTATGATGCTGAGCGGGGGTGAAAAGAAGAGGCTTTGCTTAGCAGCGGTTTTAGCTTGGGATCCTGATGTGCTCGTGCTTGATGAGCCTACTGTGGGGCAAGATCTCCTACATAAAGAGAGGCTTGAGCAGATAATCCGCCTTTTACTGACTCAGGGTAAGACGGTCATCTTAGTTTCACACGACATAGAGTTCCTGTGGCCTCTGCAGCCCAGAACCATAGTTATGAGTAGAGGAAAGATTTTAGCAGATAGGCCGGCGTCAAAGGTATTTACAGACGATTCGATCTTGGTAGCAGCTAGGCTAATCAGGCCTCAACTCGTCGAGCTCGCCCAGCGCCTCAAGATCGGTGATGAAGAGGTCTTCGACAGCATCTACACCGCAAAGAGGTGGATCTTGAATAAGAGTGTGTGTGCATAATGTACTGGGTCACTAACGCATTCGTATTCAGAAGAGGGGATTCACCCATCCATACGCTCGACCCAAGGATAAAACTACTCATCTCAGTCGAACTGTTTACGCTATCGTTAATCAGCTCAACCGTAATTCACATAGGGGTAGCGTTGGCAGCAATCCTCGCTATAGCTGCTTCAGCCAAGATCTTAAAGAGAATATACCGCACATTAATATTTTCAGCCGGCTTCTCCGCGCTCATATTCATAATAAACTTTCTTGTGGGCTACTCCATCCTAACCTCTTTCGTGTTGGCGGTTAGGTTCGTCGCTATAGTAGGCTCAACCTCACTATTCTTCCTCACAACCTCACCAGACGAACTTGAATATGTGTTGAAGTGGT
>CALJAQ010000078.1 GCA_938029515.1 uncultured Nitrososphaerales archaeon | reverse complement strand
ACCGTATATTCGCCTTCAGAAGCCACATCAACCACTTTGCCGCCTTTATGGTCAGGAGGAACCAAGATGCGGTGCTCGATCAGCGGTGTTTCCTGAACCGTTCCGAGTATATCACCAGCCTTTACCTCACCTCCTTTCTTTACCTTGGGTATGAACCTCCACTTTTTATCCAATGAAATAGGAGGGGCGGTGACACCTCTGGCTATGAATGGCCCTCTCAGCTTTGCCAGTTCACTTAAGGGTCTCTGTAGACCATCGTAGATTGTGCCTATCATGCCAGGCCCTAGGGTTACTGATAGAGGTTGGCCAGTTCGGTATACTGGTTCACCAGGCTTTAAGCCGCTTGTTGACTCATATACTTGTATGAAGGCTATATCTCCAGTAATTCTAATGACTTCACCTATGATCTTGTCTTCCCCAACTTCTACGGTTTCATACATCTGCGCTTCTGACATGCCTTCTGCTTTAACAGCTGGACCGCTTATCCAAACGATTTTACCTTTCGTCGCCATTATTCTCACTCTCCTGAGGTTAGGGTCTTGACGACCTCTTTTCTCAGCAACTGCCTTATCCTTCCAAGCCTCGCTTCATAAGTGTTATCGTATATTGTAGCGCCATCTTCTGAAACTGCTTGCACTCCTCCTTTACACGTTATATAGTTTTTGCTTACAGTTACTGAGCGCTTTGTATTCTTACTGTATTCTTGTATTGCCTTCTTAACTGTCTCATAATCCTCTTTTCTGCAGAGGATGGTCACATTTCCTTCTATTGCTTCAAGCGCCTCCCTAACTAGCTGCTTTAGAGCCTTTTCGGTTTTTTCGCCGCTTAGGTTTGAAAGCCTCCTCAAAGCTTCTTCAAACACCTTGTTTACAGAATCCTCTATCAGTTGAAGTTGTTGATTTCTCGCCGTGAGTTCAGCTGATCCAAGGATCTTTCTTCTCAATATATCTTCTTGCCTCGCTGTAGCGTCAAGGATCTTTGAAAACTCGTTCACAGCTTGCCTTTCATAAGCTGTTAGGGTTTCTTCGGCTTGCGCGGTAGCTTTGCTGAGCTCTGCTGAAAACTCTTTGAAGGCTTCGCCAACAACTTTATCAACTATACTTTCTGCTGAGCTCATTTCCCCCACAACCTATACCCCAAGTATCTGCTTAAGCATATCTCGATACTCAAACTTCTCTTTTTTGCTGGCTGGCGCTGGGACCTCGTATATTAGGGGGATGGGGTGTTTTGACCGGATTTCGTTTAGCTTATTTCTTATGTTCTTGGATAAGTCGTCGCTAAGTAAGATGAGCCCAACTTCTTTATCTTTAATAAGTTTATTGATGGTTTCGAGTGCTTCTTTGCTGCTATCAACCTTTAATCCTTCTATTCCCACTAGACGTATTCCTGTAATAAACACCCTAGAGCCTAAGGCTATTATCTTCAATTTACCTTATAGGGTTGTTTAGAATCTTCTTAAAGTTTTCTAAGTGTTTTAAATGCGTGTGTGGTTTTAGGGAGACTGTGGGTAAAAGCATTTATTTATTGATAAATCTAGCTTGTTTTGAACGTTTTTTACAAGACGAAGAGTATAAAAAGCTGCTTTACGAGAGGGGAAAAATGGTGGCAAAGTTGTCCCTTGTTAAGTTAAGGCTATCCATGTTTGCAACGCTCGCTATCCTAATCGGCATCTCAACATTATTCTTCACAATCATTCTAAGTTTACTAGGCAGCTTAAACGTTATACCCCTCTTAACACTGATCATAGCATTTAACATTCTGCAGTGGCTTATCGCACCCTACATGATTGAGGCGCTTTACCGTGCTAAAGAGGCTGATGAGCGTTCATACAGTAGGCTGTATGCGATGCTTAAGCGTATATGTGAGAGGAGCAAGATAGCTATGCCAAAGCTTATGGTTGCGAATATACCCATACCCAACGCCTTCGCCTATGGCTCGCCGCTTTCAGGTAGGCGTGTCGCTGTGACTAAAGAGCTGCTGAGGGTGCTTGAGGATGAGGAAGTTGAAGCTGTACTCGCTCACGAAGTTGGGCATTTGAAGCATAGAGATGTTCAGCTTATGATGTTTGCATCAGTTCTACCAGCGATCTTCTACTACATCGGCTACTCTCTTATGCTCTCATCTATGTGGAATACTCGAGAAAGAAACGCTGGCGGGGCTGCAGTGTTCGGCGCAGTAGCGTTAGCTCTATACTGGATGTTGACACTCTTGGTTATGGGGTTAAGTAGGCTTAGGGAGTATTATGCTGACCAGCATGCTGTCAAAACTGTTGATGACGGCGCGAGGAAGCTTGCTGAAGGGCTTGCGAAGATAACATTTTACACAGGCAGATATAAGATGCAGAGGGGGAATGTAGGTAATATCAGCGCGTTCAAAGCACTCTTCATAAGCGACCCGGACAGAGCAGACAGAGACGAGCTTTTATTCGCTAAAGGAGGGTTTGGTAAGACTGACGCTCAGCTCGTTCAAGATGTGCTCTCTAGGAAGGTTACAGCAGCAGATAGGTTGATGGAACTCTTCTCCACACATCCAAATATTGTGAAGCGTATTCGTGCGCTTGTAGCTGCTTAACCGGTGTTCACCTCAAGAACCTTAGCTATCAGCTCTGGTATGGTTACGTCACCTACTATTTTACCGCTTTTATCTATTACAGGGATGTCTGTTAAGTCGTAGCTCAGCATAAGCCTAAGGCACTTTATGGCGTCATCCTCTAGGGATACGGTGGCTTTGTCGCTATGCCTATAGATTAGGTGCTTGGCTAGCGTGGCTTTTGAGAATTTGAAGAGGTCTTCTTCTAATCCGCTTACATCTCCAAGTTTGACCTTAGCCCACTGTAGTATACTCTCACGTTTTATAAAACCTAAGTATCCGCCGTTTTTATCCACTACGAAGAGCCCTCTTATGTAGGGCTCTTCTACGAATTTTTTTATCACTTGGATAAAGCTTTCATCCTCTTCTACTATTAGGGCTACGGTCTTCTCTGGGTTATAGACATCTTTTATTTGAAGCCTATTCATATAGTGTCCTCGTGTTGACGTTGAAGATAAACTTAATGGCGCTCTGTATTCGGTAAGAAAATATATTTATGGTTAAAGTGAAGTTATCTGGCGATGGTAGGGGAACTTAAGATAAGAGTCAAGGTCGGCGAATTTGAAGTTGAGCTGCAAGGCGAAGTTGAGACTATAGCTAAGGCGATGGATACGCTGCGTGAAATATTCACATGGATACCTCAACCAACCACGGTGGCAAGCCAGAGTAAGCCGACCGAACCTTCAGCTACCTCTCCGACTCTACCAGATACAAGCCAATTGACTCTACCAAACATAAAGATAGAGAGGGGTGACT
>CALJAQ010000077.1 GCA_938029515.1 uncultured Nitrososphaerales archaeon | reverse complement strand
TCGATCGCCACATCAGCAAGCCTACAAGCCCACACTATCCACTCTATGTTGAAGTCTGATTCATAGAGGTCTATGAGGGCGTTAACCAAGTAGGCGTAGTCTTCAAGCAGACCTTTTACCCTAGCTTCACCTTCACACCAGCTATGATAAAGTACATCCCCTTCCGCCAGATTCTGTTTTATAAAGGTGATGCACTTCCTCGCTGCTTGAAGATACTTGTTCTCACCAAATGCTTGGTAGGCTGCTGAGAAGGCTGAAGATGTTAGAGCGTTCCAAGACGTTAGAATCTTTTTGTCTATGTTAGGCTTTATACGCTTCTCCCGTTCTTTAAGTAGGATCTTATAAGCATTCAAGAGCTCCTCCTTAACCTTTGTCTCTTCAACCCCTAATTCTAAAGCGATCTGCTTAACATCTTTGGCGACATAAAGTATATTTCTTCCTTCAAAGTTGCCCTCCTCTGTAACACCATATGCTAGGCTGAAGATTTTTGACCCTGTTAATCGCTCTATTTCATCCTTTGTCCAAGTATAGAAGCCGCCCTCTACCCCGCCGCTCTCAGCGTCTTGAGCCGAGTAGAAGCCACCTTCTGGTGTAGACATCTCAACGAGGATCCAATGTAAGGTCTTCTCAGCAACGAATCTATAGAGGGGGTCTTTGTTAACCCGCCAAGCATCGATGTAAACAGATGTGAGTAGAGCGTTGTCGTAAAGCATCTTTTCAAAGTGTGGGACGAGCCAATACCTGTCTACTGCGTATCTATGGAAGCCTCCGCCAAGTTGGTCAAAGATACCGCCTTTAGCCATATTGGTTAGGCTCTTTGTGAGCATCTTCAAAGCAAGGGCACTCTTTGACTTAACATAATATCTTGTTAGAAATGATAAGATAGGTGCGTTTGGAAACTTGGGTGCTTCGCCGAAGCCGCCGTATAGTTGGTCGAAGGCTTTGCTAAGGTTAAGGAAAGCCTCATGCATAACTTGCTGGCTAGGCTCTTGGAACGCTGTTTTCGCTGAACTGTTGAGGTATGTTAATAAATTTGACGAAGCCTCCTTTACCTTAACTCTATCCTTCTCCCAATACTGCGCTACTGTCAAGAGGAGGCGTTTGAAGCTGGGTAGACCAAACCTATCTTCTGGAGGAAAGTAGGTGCCTCCGTAGAAGGGTTCCAGTTTAGGTGTGAGAAAGACGGTTAGCGGCCACCCTCCTTGCCCAGTCAAGCTGACTACAGCCTTCATGTAGAGTTGGTCTACATCAGGCCTCTCCTCTCTATCAACCTTTATAGCGACAAAATACTTGTTTATGATAGAGGCGGTTTCTTCATCCATGAAGCTTTCTCTGTTCATAACGTGGCACCAGTGGCAGGTAGAGTAGCCTATGCTGAGAAGTATAGGTTTATCTTCAGCCTGAGCCTTAGCGAAAGCCTCGTCACACCAAGGATACCAATCCACTGGGTTGGATGCGTGTTGGAGAAGGTATGGGCTCTTTTCCCTAGATAATCTATTCAACTCTAAATGATTATTCAGCATTGTAGTTGATTAAGGTTTCTAAACCTCTGCCCTAGCTTTAGATATTATGTTGAGTAGATTTAAGATGTCTTTATTCTGTGTGATCTGTTCGATGCTAAACTTCGCCCTATGCCTCCAGTTTCCAGCCTCGACACCTGTGCCTGGTAGGTTATGCATCTCCTCCTCTAGCCATAGATCCTCTAGGTTGACTAGAAGCATCTTTGCTTGGCTTGACGCTAGTAGTTTTAGCGTTGAGGATAGTAGATCCTTTTTGGTGTGTTTTGTTTTGAGAAGACCTTGAGTTCTTAGGAGCCGCTTAAGCTCTTTTATGTGGTGTCTTCGCATATTCGTTTCTCTCTTTGCCTGCTCCTTGTCTATTAAACCCATTTTTAGTCTTAGTTTGATGTCTTTTTCTTCTAAGTAGGCTTTGAATGGGGGCATGTCGTGTGTGTTGAGGGATGCTAACGTGTTAGGTGTTATCTTGTGTATAGTTGTTGGAGGTTTAAGTTGGAGGATGAAGCACCCTATTAACCCGTGCTTACTGATGGCGTTATTTATGTATGTGGGTACTGTGCCGAGGTTTTCACCTATGACTACACATTTATGTCTATGTGATTCTATACTAATGATAGCGTAGAACTCTTCAGCCCTATATCTCACATAGACACCCTCATCGCTACCCGCTTCTTTGGGTATCCAATAGAGCCTATGGAGAGCCATCACATGATCCAACCTTAGGAAGTCTGCGTGGCGCATATGGTTTCTAATGCACTGTATAAAGTAGCCGTATCCGTCTTCTCTGATCTTCTCTGGATGAAGCGGGTTAACACCCCAGTTCTGCCCCTTAGGGAAGAAGAAGTCAGGGGGTGCACCGACAAAAACGTCTTTAACAAATATGCTGCTCCAACGCCACGCATCGTATCCTTCTGGGCTGCAACCTATAGGTAGATCAAGGTATAGTTTCACCCCCTGTTTCTTAGCGTAAGATGAGAGCCGCTTAAGCTGTATTTGCGCTAGAGCCTGTAGGTAAAGGTGCCGCTGAAGGCTGGCTTCATATTCTTCTTTAGAAGCCTTCTCTTTTGAAACCCTAAACCTTACGTATTCTTCTAACTCTGGATGTTTCTTTATGTATCTCTTTATTGAGCTGCTCTCTTTCTTAAAAGCTTGCTGAGCGAGCTTGGCTGCTACCTGCTCCTTTATTTCAATTATATTCTCGTAATCAACCTTCTTTGATAGGTTTATCTTCCTAAGCTGCTCTTTTAACGTGCTGCCCATTTTTCTTAGGTTAGAAGGGGTGTTAAGATCTACATAGAATTCGCTCCAGAATACTCTACTAAAAGGGGTGTATGGGCTTGGGTCAAATGTGGGTGTTAAGCTTAAAGGTAGTAGGGGTGTTGTGCCAACGAAACCAGCCCCAACTTTAGATGCCCAGTTAATGAGTTTAAGAAGATCGGTGTAAGTACCTGCACCCCAGCTTCTTTTTGAGTGAAGAGCGTAAAGCGGTATGTATAACCCCCAGATCTTACCCTCTAGCTGATAGGTTTTAGAGGGGGCTGAGATGATCAGAGCCTTGTTTACTACCCCTTCCACCTCTATTTCAAACGTATGGTAGCCGTATGGTATTTGGAAGGGTAGCTTAGAGTTCTTCACAGCAGCCGGATCATTAAGTCTAC
>CALJAQ010000076.1 GCA_938029515.1 uncultured Nitrososphaerales archaeon | reverse complement strand
CATCTTAGATGCCTACGTCTTTTTGAATAGGCTTCGCCATAGATATGGGTGGAGGATCTACACGTTGGAGCATATGGTATCCTGAAGCCTGCAGTGGCTTCGTTTAAAGCATCATATATATGGTGAAGATTGGAGGGAGTTAATGGAGAGGGTGAATCAAGCTTTGAGGGTAGAACAGAATGCTTCGATGACCTACCCCCTTTGCTTCAGAGAGGATTGTGATATGAAGCTTGCATAACTGGATAAGCGTCTTCAGACTCTACCATAACTATGTGGAGGTGAACAAGGATTTGGGCAGGCACCCTACAGGAGGACGATCTCCCAGATCACCGCAGATTCAGAGAACTCCTCAAGAAGATGATCTTAAGTTAAAGGAGCCCATATCACTATGGGTAGATTTATATAATGAGCGAAGTAACTCGCTTTTATGCAGCGTTCTACAATAATAGCAACTATAATTGTAATCATTGTGATAATAGCTGCTGTTGGCGCCATAGCCCTTACCCCACCAACGACTATAACCAGCACAGCAACTAGGGTGGAGACGACTACGCAAACAAGAATTGTGACTAGCACAATAGCAGCGGGAACAGCAGCTACAACCATTACTCAGACTGTTACCCAGACCGTAACACAAACAATACCAGCAGTAACCCTGACAACAACAGTAACCCAACCTCCTATAACTACTACAGTCACTCAAGCACCAGTGACAGCAACCGTTACTGTAACCACAACACCTAAAGTTGAGCCGATAAAGCTGAAGGTAGGCACCTTAACCTTTCCAGCCTATATGTCTATAGTTCACCTTGTCATCGAGAATCAGAGCTTTGATAAGAAGAATGGGCTTGAAGTCGAGTGGGTTAGGTATTCTGCGATAGCCGCGGCCTACGCTGGTCTCGGTACTGGTGAGGCTCATATCTGGGGTGGTGGAGCTAACGTCTTCCAAAGGATGCATAACGAGGGCATACCTATAACGATAATCTCAACTTACGCCACTGCAACCCTCTTCATAGTCGCAAGAGATCCTAACATAAACAGCGTAAAAGACTTGGCTGGTAGGACTCTAGCTATAGACGTTGGCGCGGTAGACTACCAGCTTATAGGAGCGTATGCGCTGACACAAGGTCTTAAGCTGGGTGAGCAGATAACTGTAAGGGCAGCGGCTTATCCGGTTGCGAGAGCGGAGTTCGAGGCTAAGAGGGTTGACGCTGCGGTTCTGGTAGAGCCGCATGTAGCGCTAGCTAAGAAGTCTGATCCAACCACTAAAGTGATATGGGTTGGAAATGAAGCTTGGCGTGAGCTGAAGGGCTACGACTACGCTTGGTATCTCCTACTTGCTATGAACAACGACTACCTTAAGCGGAATCCTCAAGCCATCCCAAGAATCATAGCGATGTATAAGGATGCAGAAGAATTCATTAGAGACAATCCAGATAAAGCGGACCAAATAGTCACAAAAGCCTTGAACCTACCACGTGGCGTAATAAAAGAGGGTGTAATTGCAGGTAGAATTGACCCAAGATTCAGAGCAGTTTGGGACCCTGCGGTAAGAGAGAATGTGTGGGCGCTCTTCCAATTCGGCGTAGAGTCTGGATTCATAGATAAGATGCCAGCGCCAACGATACTCTACTCACCTTAAATGTGGGGGAAACCCCACATTTTTATGGTATGACGGCTATAGAGTCAACTTCAACTAGCATCTCTGGTAGGGCTAACCCCACTTCTAAGAGTAGTGTTGAAGCGTAAGATCTCTCTTTAAGCAGATTAGGCGCGTTTTCAGCCAGCCATTCATCCCTTGCCTTTATGAACTCATCTCTATGCTCTTGTTTTGCAACATACCACACAAATTTCACCACATAGTCTATGCTTGAACCAGCCTTCTCGAGCCGCTCCTTTATCTTATCGAGAGCGAGCCTAGTCTGATCCCTAACCCCTTCAACCGCTCTGTTAGTTGCTGGGTCTCTGCCCTCAGAGCCTGAGAGGAAGATGAAGCCTTTTGACCCTTTAACCTTAGCACCTACCCCCACTCCACAAGCTGCCCGCCATAGTGTATGAGACCTAAACCCTCTTTACACGACTCAGCCATACCTTAGTAATTAACATATTAATATATAACTTCTTATAACTCTATTATTGCTGATAATATTGGTTTTAGAGGGGGTTAGCACAAACTGCCGTGGCTGTGGGCATGGCGGCTGCGGCATCATAGTTGCTGTCGAGGATGGTAAGATAGTAGGTGTAGAAGGCGATAAAACACATCCAATAAGCAAAGGGTATGTATGTGTCAAGGCATACGCAGCAGTAGAGCAACTCAACCATCCAACTAGACTTAGACACCCTTTGAAGCGCATAGGTCCAAAAGCTTCAGGGGAGTGGGTGGAGATCACTTGGAGTGAAGCCCTAGATATTGTTGCTAAGAAGCTGAAGGAGGTAGCTGAAGAATCAGGTCCTGAAAGTGTGGTCTTTATACACGGAACCGGTAGAGACTACTTCCACTTCATGAATCGGTTCACCAACCTCTTCGGTTCACCTAACTACGTTACTAATGGACACATGTGCTACATTCCAAGGTTAGCGTTGACAAAGATTCTGGGTTTAAGCAGCCTACCTATAGTTGATTACGACTCGTCGCCAAAATGCGTGCTAGTATGGGGGAGCAATAGCGTAATCTCTAACCCAGACGAGTACATAGGCATCAACTTAACGTTAAATCTGAAGAAAGGTGCAAAGATGGTTGTAGTAGACCCAAGAAGAACCAGATTAGCAAGCAGAGCTGATATTTGGCTTCAGATCAGACCTTCTACAGATCTAGCGCTTGCGTTAGGAATGATTAGGCACATAATCGATAAAGAACTCTATGACAAACAGTTTGTAGAAAAATACACTACTGGCTTCAAAGACTTAAAGGCACACGTCTCAAAATACACACCGCAACTAGTAGAAGAGGTTACTTGGATCCCATGGGGGAAAGTAAAAGAGGCTGCAGAGATTTACGCGTTAACAAAGCCGGCAGCGATACACTGGGGCGTAGGCATAGAACAAAACATCAACTGCATAGGTATAGATGCAGCCTTAATGTATCTTGTAGCCTTAACTGGAAACTTAGATGTTCCTGGAGGTAATGTGCTCTTTGACCCGCCTCCTATAATAGGCTATCGAGATTTCGGTCTACCAGAGAAGCTGCCTAAAGAGAAGGTGCAGAAGAGGATAGGGGGGCAAGAATATAAGCTACTCGACTCAGTAGGCAGATGCCCGCCTTACGCTGTGTGGGATGCTATCATCGAAGGAAGACCGTATAAAGTTAGGGCACTATATGTTGCTGGCTCAAATCCTCTTGTTGTAAGAGAGAACACTACTAGAGTGAGGGAAGCTTTAGAGAAAGTGGAGTTTATGGTCGTTGCTGATATGTTTAAGACACCTACAGCAGAATATGCTGACATAATACTACCCACAGCGTCTTGGCTTGAATACAACACAGTAGGAGACTATTGGAAAAGCCACGGCTATGTCTTCGCTAGAAAGAAGATCGTTGATAACTCTGATTGCTGGTCTGACCTGAAGATCTTCAACGAATTGGGTAAAAGACTCTACCCAGAATACTTCTGGAACGATCCAGATGAGGCGCTTGATTACATTCTAGCGCCGAGTGGAGTTACATGGGAGGAGTTCACCAAATTAGGATACTTAAGGGGGAGTGTGGAATACCGCAAATATATTAAACGTGGGTTTAACACAAAATCCGGTAAATTTGAGTTTTATCCAGAGAAGTTCAAGGAGTGGGGGCTTGGGCCGCTGCCAGAGTATCAAGAGAACCCAGAGACGCCCTTTAGCGCGCCTGCGTTGGCTGAACGCTACCCCTACATGCTGATCACAGGCGGCAGAAGCATAGAATACTTTAACTCAGAGGGAAGGCAGCTTAAGACACTGAGGAGAAGCCACCCACATCCTATTGTGGAGATAAACCCGATAACCGCAGATAAGTACGATATTAAAGATGGCGATTGGGTTATAATAGAGAATCACAGGGGCTCTGTGAGGATGAAGGCGAGATTGACTGATGGCATAGATCCAAGGGTTATTCACGCAGAGCACGGTTGGTGGTTTCCAGAGATCGAGACCCCAGATCACGGCTACCAGATATCAAACATTAACCTTCTAACAGACGATAGGCCTCCGGTAGACCCTCTCATGGGCTCTACGCGCCTAAAATCTCTACTATGCAATATAAGAAAAGCTTAGAATATGTGCTTAATCCGTCTCCATATAACTGCTGCAACCAAACCAGCAGTTACACCGTTTACAACCCCACCTACTAGAATCGTAGCATCAACCAAAGGTTGGCGGCGTAAACTCCATAAGGTAGACCACAGAATAATAGCCTATGAAGCCAGTCAAGGCTGCTGCAGCAGACGTAGCAGCCACTAGCCTTCTAACCCTAACATCGCTGCTTGGACTCTTAGCCTTGAACACATTAACAAATACATCTATCAACACGCCTAAATATATTGAGAATATGAGACTATAGGTGCGAAGCTAGGGCGCCAAAGTGTGATTAGAAGCCCGCTGCTGTAGACGCGCCGCCTAATTTTGATAGGGTAAGCGAAGCCAACGTTAGTACAGTTATTTGAGGTAAAATCACAGCCTCATCAAATAGTGTAGGTATAAAGACCTTTGATACGAATATTATCCAAGCAAATACTGCTGCAAGCGCTACCCTACGCACCGAGACTCTGTTCATTACTTGAAGACACATTCAGGCAGCTCATACTGTCTTTTTAGCCAAGTTCAAATAGGCTTCACTTTCGTTTCTACCTCTACCCTCCAACTTACACGCTTCGCAGGTCAGAACTACAAATTCAAGCATAAAGGGGTTTCCCTTTTTAGGTGGGTAGTAGTGTTCAACGAGTTTTAGTTCACCGCCACACTTTACACACTGATAGTAAGATGTTGTAGTCATCGTATAATCTTCCTTCAATACACTTAGATAGATTCGTCTCTACTATATAAGATTAGCATCCAAATACGGTTTATTCTACTGCAAGAATTTCACCTCATATAGTTTATACTGTTTAGGTGTCTTTTGTTTGGTAGCTGATTATAATGGTTGGCGATAAGAGTCACATGAAGGAGAAACTCATAGAGGTGGCGCATCTTAACGGAACCATCTAAGGCATAGCGTCATCCTTTCTATCATACCGAACTAAAGCTGGAAACTGGCAGCATGCCCTAGCTAGGGAATGTGTGCAAGCAACACGCTTTCCCTATAGGAGCGCACATCAGCTCAAGACTTTGCTGAAGTAGTGGCATCCACTCTAAGAAAGATTAGAGTTTTACAAGATCTGCCGCTTTCTTAGGAAGATGCTTGCGACGAATGGAATGTCGACCCTGAAGATAGAGTTGATGAGTCTTTGCCTTTAAAGGGTGTTAAGGTTGGTGCTAGAGAGGTTTTGCATCCATCTTCACCAGATCGTAAATGGATGCTGAGCTCTTCTTAAAGATGTGTTGATGTGAGGTAAGCTTGTGGATAGGTAGCTTAGTGTGCTTTGGAGAGGCTTTTAATTTATGAGCATCAGACAACTGCGCAGCGTAGAGGGTGGTTTTGAGTACTCGCTGTGAATCTTAAAATATTCTACGGAGCTTCAGCCGATGCAACCCTAGCGTC
>CALJAQ010000075.1 GCA_938029515.1 uncultured Nitrososphaerales archaeon | reverse complement strand
ACGTTTATCTTAGGCACCCTAATATATTGTGAGAATCCTCCAGGGTAGTAGTTTGTTGTATGTAGAGTTTCACAAGCCGTTTCCTTGTCTGAGAGACAGTATTTACATACACCACATGGCACGTGGTGTGAGGCAAAGACTCGGTCTCCACGCTTATATTTTGCCACACCTTCTCCTACTTCTACTACTACACCTGTAGCTTCATGCCCGAGAACTAAGGGTGCTCTTCTTCTACGATACCATTCTAACACATCGGTTCCGCAGAGTCCGCATGCCTCAGTTTTGATAAGTAATTCCCCTGCGCCTATCTTCGGTTGCTCGACTTCCTCTATTCTTATGTCTTGGTTATTGTAGTAGACCGCTACACGCAACGGTGTAAACCTTCTTACCCAGTTTGTCTAATTCTTTCGAACTCCGCGTATGCTTCCTTAGGTGTATAGTTTTCGTGGATTAACGCCCTTAAAGCCCTTATCATAGCGACTGGGTGGTCGTGTTGCCAGATGTTTCTTCCTAGGTTCACACCTATCGCACCTTTCTGAAGGGCGTCGTATACCCACTCAAAGACCTCTACCACTGAATCAACCTTTGGGCCTCCAGCTATAACCACCGGCACCGGGCAGCCTCTAACAACCTTCTCAAACCCTTCTTTACAGTAGTATGTCTTCACTATCCTTGCACCTAATTCTGCTGCTATTCTCGAGCTTAACGCTAGGTACCTTGCCTCACGCTTCTCCAGCTCCTTGCCTACCGCCGTAACCGCCATTACTGGTATACCATATTCTTCACATTCGTTAACTAGTCGAGCTAGATTTAGCAGAGATTCACGCTCGTATTTGTGGCCAACGAAGATGGAAAGCGAGACAGCGGAGGCGTTGAGCCTTATCGCTTCTTTAACCGATGTTATAATCCCCTCGTTAGAAAGATCTTCACCTATAACACTAACCCCGCCTGAGACCCTAAGTATAATAGGTTTAGTGTTGGTTGGATCTATGCAAGAACGAAGCACACCGCGTGTAAGCATAATGGCGTCGGCGTAGGGCATAAGAGGAGCAACGGTCTTTCCAGGCTCCTCGAGGCGTGTAGTAGGACCTTGAAAGTAGCCGTGGTCTATTGGAAGGAAGAGCGCACGTCCATCTTTTTGAATTAGTTGGGCTAACCTATTCTTCATACCCCACTCCATAGCGGCTCATCAACCATATGTTCTGGTTGTTAGATAACCTTTTACTATGGTGATTCTTCTAACCAGTCTCTTAGAGGGTGTGTTATAATCTTCCGGGTGTTCCGTAGATCGCTGACTTTCTGGGCTCCGACTAAGAACATAGTTGCTTTGAAGTGTAGGATTATCTTGTTGAGCACCGATTCAACCTCTTCTTTTGAGGTTACAGCAGCCTTCAGCAGAGGGTAGGCCATTCCGCTTAGAGCAGCTCCTAAAGCGATGCACTTCGCAGCCTCTAACCCTGTTCTTATGCCACCTGATGCTATAACTGGAACTTTAACCGCTTTGACCACCTCTATGAGCGCTGCAGCAGTAGGTATCCCCCAGTCCCAGAAGGTTTCGCCTAATTCAGCTTTTTGCAACGACTTCATATTCTGCGCTCGTTGACTCTCTATACCAGCCCAGCTGGTTCCTCCTGCTCCTGCCACATTTATTGCCGCAACATCCGCTAGCTGCAGTTTTAAAGCTACTTCTTTTGATATTCCGCAGCCAACCTCCTTTACAATGATAGGTATATTTAACTGCTTAGTGAGTTCACGTATTCTCGCTAACACCCCTTTATACGTAGGTTCGCCTTCTGGTTGTATAAGCTCCTGTAGTGGATTCAGATGGACTACAAGAGCGTCTGCCTTTACTATATCGATAAGCTTCTTAACGTCATCTACGTTCAAGCCTCTTGCGAGCTGTGCTCCACCTATATTTGCTGCTAAAAATATGTTTGGGCCTTCTTTTCTAGCTACGCTGTACGTTCCCGCCAACTCTTCTCCTAATAGCGCTGCTCTTTGGCTTCCGAGCACCATACCTAGGTTTAGCTTCTCAGCCGCTGCGGCTAAGTTTGCGTTTACCTTTGCAGCCTCCGGTGTTCCACCTGTCATTGCGTCTATAATTATGGGCGCTCCAAATCTATAGTTTAGAAAAGTTGTTGATGTGTCTATACTGCTGAAGTCTATTTCTGGCAGCGCGTTGTGGATTAGATGTACACATTCTAGTAAGGTGGAAGTAGCCCTGGCCTGTACATCCTGCTCTAACGGTATCTTTAGCCCGTCTAGTTTCCTCTTTGCAATAACCTCTTTCTCATCTTCCTTCAAGACTCTACCCTTCTGGATATAGTTGTGCTTATCGTTTCCTCTCCGCATAATACCTTTAAAACTCTTTCAGGATACAGCCCGTTTACAAAATATACATCAGAACCCATAGACGCGATCTTCTGAGCCTCTCTAACCTTGCCCACAATGCCTCCGGTCACGTCAAACCCGTTATTCTCACTTTGCTTCGGGAGCCACGTTAGAGAAACTTCTTTGAGCAGTCTACCAGACTTAGGGTTGGTGTCGTATAGGCCGTCAACATCGATTATGAAGACAGCTCTTTTAGGCTTAAGGTGTTCTGCAAGTAGGCGCATAAGCACATCCCCAGATATGATGTGGCACCCCTCTCTGCTTGGAATAACGTCGCCGTATGTGATTGGCGTTAAGTTGCACGATAGGGCTTCATTGAAGGCGTCAACACAGTCTTTACGTAGAATGAGGAGGGGTTGAATACTATACACAGGTATGCCAGCCTTCAAGAGGCTTAGCACAACTTCGTTGTGTAAAGTAAAGACACCTAAGCGTGTAAGCGTTACCCCCTTTGGCTCAACCTTTACTGGTTCAGGTTTCAAGCCATACTTTTTTGCTATTGGGTGAGCATAAGATCCTCCACCATGTACTATCACCATCTTACCTCGATACCTTGCTAACGCTAAAGAGAGGTTGTTTAAGTTCTCGTATCTAAAAGATAAAGGTTTACCTTTATCAGTGATTACTGAGCCACCGATCTTAACCAACGTTAACTCTTCTGAAGCCAACTCTTCAAACCCCTATTAGGTAAAGGTGTAGCGAAGACTTCTGAGGCTACATTTGAGACAGTTTTAATAACATTCTCTACACCCTCCTCTGAGCAGAGTATAATCACGCTACCACCGCCTCCTGCTCCTGTCAGCTTCGCTCCTAGCGCTGATGACGATAAGGCTGCTTCGACTATCGTATCGATTTCTTTAATCGAGATTCCAAGCCAGCTTAAAGCAGCGTGGAAGAAGTTAAGGATGGCGCCAGCCCTCCTAAGGTCGCCTGAACATAATGCGTCAGCGCAGCACCACGACATTATAGTCGACGACTCCACAAAGGAGTTGAATAAAGAGGGGTTCTGCTCCCTCCAGACCCTAACACGCTCAATTAGATCACTCGTTCTCCTTTCTACACCTGTGCACGCAACCACAAAATTCACAGTCCTGCTAAGATGCAAAGCTTCTGGTGTAGCGCCTTTTTTGAATAAGAGTAGACCACCTCTGGCTGAAACTTGGACGTCAACGCCAGAGGGGTTCTTGTGCACCAGACGCTCAGCAGACATCGCTAACTTTATAACTTCATCTAAAGACAGCTTATGTCCGAGAGCTAGTGCGGTAGCGGCTACGGTAGCAACCGCTGAAGAACTAGATGAACCCAACCCTGATCTAGGTGGTAGATCGCTTCTGATTTTGAGCTTGACCCCTCTTCTTTCATTTAGATACTCTTTTACTGCAGTGATAGCTGCCGCGAGTGGTTTAAGTTTCTCCGGAATGTTGCTGGCTGATAGATCTGCTTGTACCTTAAGGTTGTTTGAATATATCGTGGTTGTTGAAGATGATTCAGCTAAGGCTGTCGTGCCTTTATTGATAGCTGCTGCTAACGCTGTCGCGCCGTAGACTACAAAATGTTCGCCACACACTATTATCTTCCCTGGGGCGTAGGCGTATGCTTTCAACACTCATCCTTTACTGAACTTGATTGAAGCGTAGCCGACTACAGCGCTTTTATCTCCAGTTACATCTCCGCTTGTAGCGTATTTAAGAAGCTCAGCCTTTTTTAGTGAGAGGTCGTTTACAGCTGTAATCAATGCAGCGATAGGGCCGTATCCGCAAGCAGACACATTTAGGCGTTGAAGCACATTGTATAGCTTAGATGTATCAAGAGCGAGTATAGCTTTGATAAAGTCAGCGTCTTTACTAGAGGCTTGTTTATGGCTCTCATAATGTGTTAAGTCTGAAGACGCTACTATTACACACCTCCTTCCCCTAACTATCTTCGCTAAAGCATGTCCAACTTCTGTAGAGGTTTCTTTATCTTGAAAGAGCATAGAAATAGGAAGGATCTTGAATTGTGAGTTGAAGACGTATTGTAGAAAGGGGAGTTGAACCTCTATCGAATGCTCACGCCTATGTGATTCAATGCTAAAGTCAACGATACCTGAAACCTTAGCTAGCTCCTTAGCATCCTCTGAACTAACTTCAAGCGCACCTAATGGGGTATGCCAGACCCCTTCCGCAACGGTTGCAACACCGCTACCAAGCCCCCAGTGGTTAGGCCCCATTACGATAACTAACTCTGGAGTAGGAATAGATGAAACATAATAGTAGCCATGTGCAGCGATCGGGCCTGAATACATGTAGCCTGCGTGAGGTGAGACAAGCCCTATAACCTCTTCATCAGATCTTGGGGCAGGGGGGGTCTTCTGGGGTCCGAGTGGGTGTAGGAAGCATTCTTCGATGCTTTTCTTAAGCTTAATAGGGTCTGCTTCGTAAAACTGCCCGGCTACAGCAGGCATTCTAACCTCCAAATGCATTCAGACATTAGAGTAATAGTTGCTGGCTTTAAAACGTTAGGGTTAAAAGGTTCCTGCGGCTGCTTCTTCTACGATCTTGGTTTCAAAGTCGTCTATGGTGTATTTCATAGGCTGATCTGAGGTTAGTCTGCCTGTGCGTATAAGCACCGCTCTAGCTAGAAGCCAGAAGACGGCTGCCAAAGCTTTTCTCCCCCGATTATTTGCAGGTATTACTAGATCGACTTTAGAGGTTACGTTGTCTGTGTCACAGATGGCTATAACAGGCACGCCCATTTTAGATGCTTCTTCAACTGCCTGCGCGTCTATTGCCGGGTCGCTTACTATAAGGAGCTCTGAGTCTATGTGGTTAGGGTAGAGTGGGTTTGTGAATGTCCCGGGCATAAAGCGTCCTGTTATAGGGGTGGCTCCCGTTAGCTCGCAGAACCGCTCTACTGGGGTTTTACCATATTCTTTGGCTGAGTATACGACTACTTTGCTTATGTCTGCTCTTGATATGAAGCGTGCGGCGACTTCTATTCGCTCCAGAGTCTTGCCTAAGTCTATGTAGTGCAGACCGTCTGGAGTTGTTCTGCTTACGAATTGCGCCATAGCTTTGGTCTTAACCATCGTCCCCACCCGTATACCAGTTGAGAAGAGGGTCTTCTCAGTTATTGCG
>CALJAQ010000074.1 GCA_938029515.1 uncultured Nitrososphaerales archaeon | reverse complement strand
GCACATCTGGGTTAATCTGCATAGCTGCAAGTAAAACAGAAGCTAGATGCTCCGACGCGCCAAACTCAGGTGGCATAAAGGCCCTTGGCATACCCTCAACCTTAGCTATGCGCCCAGGTATACCAGCAACATCTTTCACGCTTTTAGCGCCAGGTGTAGCTTCGACTATATTAACCGAGACTTCTGGTATGACCTCACTAAAATCCTTTGACGCGTGTATAAGGTTTACCGCAGCCCTCAAGTTACTTAAAGCAGCATACTTCTTATCTGCAGTAGGCAGACCCTTCGAATAGAGTTGGATGCAGACCTCACACCCTTCAGCCTGTAAACTTGGAAACCTTATCTTATGCAGTGTGCAAATTGAGCCTTGACACTTTAAAGTTGTGCATAAGGTGCAGATGCCTTTCACCGCCTCAGAGGACGGTATCTTGCCTGACGCTAATCCTGAGGCGAGCCACCTTGATAGGGTAGAGACTTCTTCAGAGTAGAGCGGCTCCCCCTCATCTATCTTAAGCCTAAGGTATCCGCTTACTGCCGGTTGTGTTACACCTATCATTTCAGCGATCTTGGCTTGGCTGAAACCCTTATCCTTCAGATCCTTGGCTACGAGCGCCCTAATTAAAGGTAGAAGATCCTTTATAGCGACTTCGCAGGGAGGCTTCATTTTAATAACCCTTTTATCAACAAGGTTATAAATTAATCTATCGCTACACCTACTTGGATGAAGATACGTAAACCACCTGAGTGGGGTATAACACCGGTGCCTGAGAGCCAGAGGGTGCTCCGTTCATTAGATTTAGCTGTCTTCTGGACTAGCCTAGGGACTGGGCTGCTGGTCTATCAGGCTGGTGCGCTGCTTGTACCTTCTTTAGACTTCTTGACGTCGTTTGCGGTGATTACAGTAGGCACAATCATAGGAACCTTGCCACTTGCTTTAGCAGGTGTGATAGGTGGGAGGTGTGGGGTGCCTACTATGGTTTCGCTGCGCCCATCTTTTGGCATAAGGGGCTCATACTTCCCGACGTGGCTTAATGTTGTGCAGCTGATAGGTTGGGGTACTTTGGAGATAGTGGTGATGGCTAAGGCAGGAGATCTTATCTCATCTACTACAGTAGGCGTCTCAGCCTACTGGCTCTGGGTGATAGTCTTCACCTTCTTCACAGTAGTTATGGGTATTGGGGGGCCTTTGATTGTTGTTAAGCAGTGGCTTGAAAGGTTTGCCTTCTGGTTGCTTTACGGTTCAGCCGCTTGGGTTACCTTCTGGGCTCTCCAGAACGGGGGTTTAGGCAGAGTTATGGGTGCTGAGGCTGCGGGTGGGCTACCTCTTCTACTGGCGCTTGATCTTGTGATAGCTATGCCTCTATCTTGGATGCCACTCGCAGCAGACTACAATAGGTTCGCTAGCACGGTGAAGGGTAGTTTTTTAGGCACATACTTTGGGTTTGTAGTA
This sequence comes from uncultured Nitrososphaerales archaeon, assembly GCA_938029515.1. GTDB lineage: Archaea > Thermoproteota > Nitrososphaeria > Nitrososphaerales > JAAOZN01 > JAAOZN01. The sequence continues at coordinate 3,491 of CALJAQ010000074.1, read as the reverse complement.
GGAAACATTTCTGGGTATACGATAGGAAGTATACTCATCTTAGCAACCGGCTCAGCTGATATAGTCGGCTCCTTTGGATACCTCTTTTTAGGTGCACCAGCGCTACTACTTATCTTAGTATATGAGTTGGATAACTGCTTCGCAGACGTATATTCAGCGGCCGTTTCTATACAGAACAGCCTCCCTAGGGTTAAGCAGTGGCTACTTATAGTGCTCGTAGGCGGAGTGTGTGCAGCGTTGGCTCTATTTATCGACATCGAAAACTATGTGTGGTTCCTACTTTGGATAGGTGCAACCTTCTCACCTATCTTTGGTGTTGTGTTAAGTGACTACTACATTTTAGCAAAGCAGAGTGTGTATGTCGAGCGGCTCTACGCCAGAGGAGGTGGCTACTGGTATACCAAAGGTGTTAATATTTCCGCGATAATCTCTTGGGCAGCTGGCTTCACAACCTACATCACTATAACAACATACGTGGCTTGGTTAGGCGCCACGATGCCCAGCATGATTACCGCAGCAGCCCTGAACACAATCTTAGCTAAGATGGTGAAGCGTAAGCAGGTAGCGGCAAGGGTGTAGACTGATGAAGGGTGTTGTAAGGGTGCTTACAGTAGCGGGCTCAGATTCGAGCGGAGGCGCTGGAATACAGGCAGACCTCAAGGCCTTCGCAGCCCTTGGAGTATATGGGATGAGCGCCATCACAGCGATCACAGCGCAGAATACCACTGGGGTAACAGCGGTTCAACCTGTAGATGTTGAAGTGGTTAGGGCGCAGATAAAAGCTGTGGTTTCAGATATTGGGGTTGACGCTGTGAAGACAGGTATGCTCTACACCTGTGAGATAATTGAAGCTGTAGCTGATGAACTCAAGGGCTTAAAGGCTCCTCTAGTAGTGGATCCAGTTATGGTGGCTAAGAGCGGTGCGAGGCTGCTAAAAGAAGAGGCTGAGGAAGCGTTGATAAAAAAGATGCTACCGTTGGCAACTGTTGTAACCCCCAACTTAGATGAAGCCGCTAGACTAGCTGACATGGGCGTTAAGACTCTAGATGAAGCTGAGGAAGCGGCGAAGAAGATAGCGTCACTAGGGCCAAAGGCTGTAGTGGTGAAAGGAGGACATTTAGATTTGGATGAAAGCATAGACATACTATACTACGATGGTGTAGCTAGGAGGTATGCTGGAAATAAGGTTAGTGGAGGCACACACGGCACCGGATGCACATTCGCATCAGCCATAGCAGCGCTCTTAGCAAAGGGATACGACATCTTCTCTGCGGTAAATGAAGCAAAACGCTTCGTAGCAGACGCCATCCTACACAGCTCTAAGGTTGGCATGGGTGTTGCACCAGTATCCCCCTTAGGTAAAACAGTACTTGACGCTGAAAAGATGAGGGTATTACAGAGCATAAGCGAAGCAGTAAGTCTACTCGAAGCTAACCCCGCATTCGCTAACCTCATACCTGAATGCCAAAGCAACATAGCCATGGCTATACCAGAGCCAAAGAGGTTCGAAGATGTTGCAGCCATCCCAGGAAGAGTCGTTAACGCTATGGGTAGGGTTAAGGCTTCTGGCTGCCCAAAGTTCGGCGCTTCAAGACACCTCGCATCAACCATACTCGCTGTCTCAGAGTATACTCCTTTGGTCAGGGCTGCTTTAAACATAAGGTTTGATGAAGAAATTTTAAGGGTCGCACATATATTAGGCTACTCGTGCTCAGAATATGATAGATCTAAGGAGCCGGAGGAAGTTAAAGCTAGAGAGGGTGAAACAACAAAGTGGGGTGCAAGAGAAGCGATAAAGAGTTATGGTGCTGTACCAGACATAATATTCCATAGAGGTGACATAGGGAAGGAGGCTATGATAGTCATATTGGGTAGGGACGCTGTCGACGCTGCTCTCAAAGCTCTGAAGATCGCATCAGAATATAAGACGTAGATGTGTATCTATTGCAGCTCTCCACAGTAGAATACGAAGCGTTTGCCCATCGTATACTAAGTGATGAAGCTCTATAGATCAAGAGGAGCAGAGTACACCTACCTTGCCGCAGCATCTGAGAGATGCTTTCAAGAAGCCATGTGGGTGTGCATTTGATGCATGTAAATATATAGAGCAACCGAATACTACGTTATTAATCTTAGATTCACATTAACCTCTAAGTTAGAAGAAGAGTATACACCAGTAGTGGTGGCTGATGGGCTGCTGCTAGCCGTCGTTATACTAGAGATCTTCGGTTAACTCTTTGACCCGTTTAGCTAATCCTTCAGCCGATGAAGAGGCTCAGAGGCTATAGCTAATGAGCACCCGATATGTGTGAAGACTAAGCTTCGAACGTGAGCAGCGTGCACTCACGTGACAGATTATTCGCAGCTACGTGAATCTAGGATCTTAAGCAGTAGGCTACTCCTCCTACTATCTTCTATAAGTACATCAGAGTGTGTTTGGTGTCAGATTTTTGCGCGGAAAAATTTTGCTTAAAAGATGTGAACACTAATTAGTTAGTCTTCGACTCAGAGCATAAGACTGGATGTGTATACACTTTAAGGGGGGTGGTTTAGGTTTTTAGCATCTCTTTGACACATGGCTCGTATTTGCAGGTGCCTGCGATTTAGATTTGCTTAGGCTTAATCTTAGCCTTTCTCGCTCTTCCCTCTTTTTCGAATCTTCGAAGCCCTCTAAGTATGGCTTCCCCATGCTTCAACTCACTCCACCACTCAACTCTCCTTCTCTTTCTTGATCGATGTTTACGTTGCGTCCCTGCCTTTTCAGCCATAACTTCCCACCAGGTGTAGGTATCTTAACCCGGAGATTAATATTACTTCCTCTCTACATCGGGAGTAAGTGGGCTGATACTAGTTACAAAGTCGAATAACAAGTATGTCTAACTATTAGCGAATTACACTCTACACCCTCTCACCCCCTTATTTAGGCGGAGTGTATCTTGAATAGAAACATCGTAGAGAAGGGTTGGTAAGGAAGTTCTTAGGAGGCTTACGACCCAGGAGCTAAGGGAGATTGTTAGAGATGGACTAGCTACTGCTTTGCAGCCTCTAACCCTTAAAATAGATGAGATGGGGAAGAGGCAAGCTTCTAAGAGCTCTGTTAGTTTAAGGGCCCCTCCGTGAGGAGAGTAAGAGCCTCTTGCCAACACTATAGGCAGCTTTTTCCCCCCTCAACTCAACAAGGATTTCTTAAACGTTTCCTCGTAAATGCTTTGTTGAAAAATTGTTCGTCTCATGCCTTTGACGAAGGGCAGAAACCGCGAGAGAGTTTAGTTTTTGCAACAAAGCCCTCGTAAACTTAAGAACGTATATATTTGAAAACCTTCAGAAAGTTATTCTAGAGCAGCTAAGCATGAAACGCCTCAGTTTGATAAGTCTAACATGGTTTCTCTGTTTATGAAATGTTGTTAAGATGAGGTTTGACCACCTTGTTAAGGGTAGTTGATCTCTGATTTTAACATTTGGTGAGCCCAGCTTTGTTTATGTCAGCTTTA
>CALJAQ010000073.1 GCA_938029515.1 uncultured Nitrososphaerales archaeon | reverse complement strand
AACCACGGTTTTGATGCAGAAGGATTTGTTAAGAGGGTTGGTTTGAATTTAAGGATGAATGAGCTTTCAGCGGCGATCTTGTCTTCGCAGCTTAAGAAACTAAACCACTTCCTTGAGAAGAGGAGAAATAACGCTGAACTGTTAAGTAGGATGCTCGATGGATGCGGCGCCATACTCCCCTATGAGCGCGATGGGAGGAAATCCAATTGGTATCTTTACACGATAAGAGTCAAGGGTAGAGATAAAGTGTTAGAGCAGCTGCATAAAGCTGGAATCGGGGCGGCGGTATACTACAAGACGCCTATACACCTACATCCTTATTATCGGAAGCTTCTGGGTGATGTAAGGCTGCTGAAAACAGAGCAAGCAGCTACTGAGGTGCTCTCTCTACCTATACATCCAGCAGTCTCAAAAGCTGAGTTAAAGCATATAGCTGCTGCGGTGAGGTCATCGTTGTCTAAGTAGATTCTTTAGGAGCCTAAGGTAGTTTAAGACCTCCTTCTGCTTAAGCTTACTTTCACCTCTTACCCTACGCCTAAAGATCATAGGCACCTCCCTGACATCAGATAACTTTGCTTTGGCTAAGATCAAAAGGAGGATCTTGTATCCTACATTAGAATCCAGACTTAATCCTTCAAGAACGCTTAGCTTTAAAGCGAAGTATCCTGACATAGGGTCCTTAACAACCCTTGACCTTGGGATTAATAGGTGTGCTAAAAGCGTAGCAACCCTTGAAATAAGATGCCTAAGAGCTGTCCAGCCGACAACCCCACCCCCTCGCACATATCTGCTGGCTACTACAAGGTCAGCACCAGCGTCGAGTAGAGTAACCATAGAAGCGAGGAGGCTAGGTGGGTGTTGAAGGTCTGCATCCATAACAGCCACATAGGGGGCAGAAGCCTTTGAAAGACCGTCTAACACCGCAGAGGCAAGCCCAAGCTTCTTCGGTCTATGAATCACCTTAATCAAGGGATCTTTTGACGCTAATCGTTCAGCGAGCTCACCTGTGCCATCAGGGCTGTTATCATCTACGATTATACATTCCACATCTATAGGTAGTTTCCTGATTTGTTCTATGAGCTCAGGTAAGTTGGCGCGCTCATTATATGTTGGTAGTATCGCTGAAACCTTTGCCTTAACCAAGATTATGATAGAAGCGGTAAATCTGCATATAAGTATTCAACTACTTGGATACCGTTAAGATAAGGTTTGAGTTCCTTGTCTAGGGATTTTGCTTGATGAGCTGAACAACCTTGAGAGGCTACTCTCACCTGATCAAGATGGGGGCTTATGAGCTGCTAAAGGCCGTTCGTAGCAAGAATATCTTTCAACGTAATAGATTACCTTTGGAGAAGAGGGTTCTTGCCTGCCTGCTCTACATGGCTGGGCTTTCCTATCGAGCCATGACCTTTAGGACAGGTTTGATAAAGCCACGTAGCTGTCCACTACTGGCTCCATAAGCTGAAGGGGCTGATCTGTGGTGAGCCTCCTAAGGTGAGGGGGTGTGTGGCTGTAGATGAAAGCAAGCTGAAGGAGGATGGACGCCAGCTCTTCATCTGGAGCGCCATAGACGTGGATACCAAGGAGATCTTGGCTGTATATGCATCTTACCAACGCTCCTTGAACGCATACCTGTTCATGAGGAAGGTCTTGTTAAGATGCGTAGGTAAGCCTTTGATTCTTGTGGATTGGGATGCTATCCTTGGGTTCTGAATAGGCTTGGTCTTCGATGGGAGCATGTGACCTTCGGTAGGAACATTATCGAGAGGCTCTTCAGGACCGTCAAGGAGAGGACCAAGGGCTTTTACAACAACATCCCTGCCAGAGTTCATAAACTCACGAATGTAACGCTCTTCCTAGAACTCTTCGCCTTCTGGTATAACCACCTCAGGAGGCACGAGAGTCTGAGAAGAGTTCCAGCGGAGGTGACCTTATTTTAACGGTACCAAAGACGTGAGGCAAACAATTTTTAACAAAGCAGCATTCAAAGATGCTTTTAAGCCACTTACATACATATACAATTACTGGAAGCGCGAGTAGATGTCTGACACGGCAGCGCAGCTCGTACGTGAAGTGGTTGCAAGAGGATACCAGCTTGAGCCTAAAGCATTCAACTTGCTGCTTCAGATGCCAAAAGACGTCAACTTAACAGCGCTCATAGAGGAAGTCATCAAACTAAAGGGTGGAGTAGACAGAACGATAAAGGTTGAGGATATTGAGCGTCTTGTAGTAAAAACAGACGTCGAATTAAAGAGTGCAGATGTGGACCTCAGTGAGCCTTTAAATTTTAAAGTTTTGAGCTACGAAAATGTAAGGATATCAGAAGGAGCGGGGGGCTACCAACAACTATTTCTAAGCAGATACCAAAAGCTGTTAGAGCTGATGAAGAAGCGGAGAGATAGTGGTAATATACGTGCCATCTCTGAGCTAAAGGAAAGCAAATCTTCTACAAAAATAGCTGGCTTAATTTACTCAAAAACCATCAAGAGAGGGGCTGCTACGATAGTCTTGGAGGATAAGACGGGGCGAATAGAAGCTACAGCGTTTGAAAGCTCTGTGATAAAAAATATTCAAGAAGCACCCTTAGATTCGCTGATAGCGGCTACAGTTACCCCAGGCAAAAAGAACATATACATAATTGACTCTCTGACCTTACCAGACGTACCAGATCACACACCAAATGTCTCCAAAAAGAGGGTGTACGCAGCCTTAACCTCAGATCTGCACGTCGGAAACAAGTACTTCTTAAGACAAGCCTTCAAAACCTTTATCGACTGGCTTAACAAAAGGGATGACGATGTTGCGCTTCGTATACGTTACCTCCTCATCTGCGGCGATGCTATAGACGGCGTCGGTGTCTACCCTAACCAAGAAAAAGAGCTTGAAACAGCGAATATCAAACAACAATTCAAAGAGCTACAAACGCTTCTAAAAAGTATACCAACAAAAATCCAGATCTTTATCAGCCCAGGTAATCATGAACCGGTAAGACAAGCTATACCTCAACCACCTATACCAAAAGACTATGCTACACAATTATGTGAACTTCCGAATGTTGCTTTAGTAAGTAACCCAGCGTGGCTTGATCTAGAGGGTGTTAAAGTGTTGATGTACCACGGTAGAAGTTTAGAAGACGTTATGGCAACTACCCCTGGGTTGAAGGTGGAGCGGCCTGCTTTAGCTATGAAGATGCTTTTAAAAGCTAGACACCTAGCACCAATTTACGGTAGAAGAACACCCATTCTACCGCTTAGTGAAGATCTTTTAGTCATAGAACAGATACCAGACATATTCCACTGTGGGCACGTGCATATACTTGACTCAGAACGCTATAGAGGATGCCTACTGCTTAATTCTGGCACTTGGCAGAGCCAAACAGGTTACCAGCTAGACATGGGCATAAACCCCACTCCAGCAATTTTACCCATCGTAGACCTTTCAACTCTACATATTGTCACATTAGACTTCACTAGATTATAGAAGAGACAACAGGATCCTGGGTAAAAACATCCAAAACAAGCGGCTTAGGTACTAATAGAATGACGCGCTTAGATCTACCATACCTCCCCTTACTCAAAACATTAGCAGAAACCAACCCTTGCATATCCAGCTCAGAAAGTATGCCGCTTACCCTTCTAGCAGTAAGTGTCTCAACACCGACTCTAGAACTTAAACTAAGGTAGGTTTGATAAATGGAGCCAGTAGAAGGTGAATCAGTAGACTTTACGACAGCTAGAAGAATTAACTTAGCCTGAAGCGGTAGAACTCTTAAAGCTTCTATTAGTCTATCTTGCTCCATCTTCTGCAAAGCAATTTTAATATGCCGTTCCTCCACCCTAGGGCTTTGTTCACGTTCAGCAACTTCAGCAGACACCCTAAGCAGATCAACAGCTCTTCTCGCATCCCCATGCTCCGAACCAGCTAACGCCGCACAAAGATTAACAGCAGCTTCCGTTATACAACCCTCATTAAAAGCAAGTTTAACACGCTCCTCTAAAATCAACCTAAGCTCTTCAACAGAATAAGGAGGGAAGACCATTTCTTCTTCACCTAAACTACTTAAAACACGAGGATCAAGCATCTCTTTAAAACGAAGATCATTGGAAATACCAATTAAAGAGATACTTCCTGGATTTAATTTATCATGTGAACGTGTTAACTCATAAAGGAGATTCCCTGTTGAGCTTTTCGCCAAGTAATCGATCTCATCAAGTACAAGTAAGACGTTTAAGTTTTCAGATGAGATCTGTGCAGCAACTCTGCTATATGCTTCACCTAAAGATAATCCAGTGAATGGTATCTTGACACAAGCGGTTTCCGCAAGATCTAACACAACTCTATATTCAGTTCCAGCAAGCCTGCAGTTGGAGTAACATAGGCATATAGGAATATTTAGCTTTTGAGCCTTCAACTTAAGCTCGTTAAGTACTAACCTTGCCGTCGCGGTCTTTCCAGTACCAGTTTTACCGTAAAGTAGGATATTAGAACATCGTTGCCTTCTAAGTAATGGTGCGACAATTTGAGCAACAGCTGCGATTTGTTCATCTCTAAAGAGGAGTTTAGGTGGGATGTAATCAGGTCTTAATGGTTCAGCATCTTTTACTATCCTCGAACCTTGTGTAGCACGGGTGAATATTGAATCCAGTAGTTTTCTCTGATCCGCTTCCTTATTCGCATTTACCCTCACACCCCACCACTTCCATAGGAGATTAGCCTTACTATCTGATACATTTTTGTTTATTAGATTAGCCCGTTCTTGGGTAGCAAGACAATTTATAATTGCTTTATATCTACCAAAACAGACCAAATTGTAGAACATTTTTAACATATAAACACCCCACTCCTAATTCTATCTTCCAGAGGAAAAAGAGGGGAGCACCTTCTGTTAAATATTGTGAACATAATTTACTTTAATAACTAGATAAACCCCTATATTTCCACTGGAGCATTTTTCTCACCATTTATAGATGTTAAAGCTTCTTTTGCGACACCCCTCCATTTCTACTGGAAAAAAGACTCCAATAAATCAAGAGCAAACATAGGATCTGTGAAATGGTAAACACTGTATCGAAATTAACACTATATCCCAAAATTGTTAAGCAAAGCGACATTAACCATTATGTTCACTAATTCACACCTACAACATATAAGTTAAAGTTAGTGTATAGCAAAGACAAAACATGCCAAGAAGAATGAAGATCGAGTTTACAGACGATGAAGGTAGTAAATATTCTCTTTCAATAGAAGGTCAGCTATCTAAAGAAAAAATGCAAAAATTGATAGAAATATATGAATTTCTAGGGGGAGAAAAAATAGAACAGGAAACATCAATAGATACAATATTCTCAAAAGTGATTTCAGTAATAGAATCGGAATTTCCTGCATCAAACTTTACTACAGCGAGTTTACGAGAAGCATACGAAAACAAGTATCAAGAATCTATAAAGATAACCACCTTATCAACCTACTTAAACAGACTAGTTGACCGAAGGTTATTAAAAAGGGTAAGAGTGGGAACAGGATACGTCTACAAAAAAGCCGCTTTAAACACTAATATTCACACCACTAAGTACAGCTCTACCTTTATCAGTCAATGAATAAACAAACGGTTTACCGCCTTCTCTATAAAGAAAACCAGCCTCATATAGGTTCTTAAGCGCTCTAGCCACATGCTCCCTACTATGCCCAACGACAGCCCTAACTTCGTTGGGCGTCTTAGAGCCCTCTGAAACACATCTAAGTATGCTTAATTCAAAATCACCTAACTTACTGTGAAATTTTGTGATGCTACTCTTCTCTTCACGTGATATCACATCTTCCATAACAATCTTTTTTCTCTCTTCTTTATTTTCCCTTACCTTCTTTGCTTGACTCATTAATATATCCAAACTTACTTCAAGATCAACTAGCTTGGCTTCCAACTTGTTCATCCGCCGTGTGTATTCGTCAACAATAGCCAAAAGCACATCAGAGTATTCTTCGCCTCTTTTACTACGTTTTTTTAGGTGAGTAATTAGTGCTATAGCAGCTAATAACAGCGCTAACGTCGATATTATAGGCTCTAGCATCACTTTGTGATATGTTAGGCCTATATATGACCTTTACTGTGATATCACAAAGCATCTTTTAAGCGTTTCTTCTATGTGCTGAAGAATTTTGCTGCTCTGCTCGGTTGTTAACTTAGTCTCTTTGACCTTACTCAATATTTCTGCCACTTTCAACAACGCAATTAACTTCTCTTGTGTGAATATGCCCATGTATGAGAGAAGAAGTATCGTTCTCAATACTTTGTTTATTCTGTAGTAAGCTTGTTTTTTAGTTCTTAAATAGGCGCCTATTGTAATATTTTCTCTATCTCTCCTGCTAGCCCTCTCCCTTAATTTTTCTGCTTTTCTTATACCCTCTATTTCACATAGCAGTGTGTCAACTTGTGCTTTGGTGAGAATAGAGCTGTTTATTAAATTAAGGAGTATTCTATCCTCGCGTTGAAGGGTTTTAAGCACAGCACTATTTGATACAAAACTGTATAATTATTTTGCGCTCGATAATCCTTCTGTATAAGGAATTATGTTGTCAAAGCTCTTTCGTTATGGTCAAAAAAATTTGCGACTTCTTCTTAATGTAGAAAAGAGACCTTTTTAAACACTACAACCCATACTAAGTGGTCAAGTTGGGTAGGCGTAGAAGAAAAGTGATTAGGGTAGTAAGAAGAACCCTACCTAAAGTATTCAGTTGCCCGAATTGCGGCGTCTCAGGAGTTAAGGTGCAAATGAAAGGTGAACATTTGGCTTTAATTTCCTGTGGAAACTGTAAACTCACACTCAACTATGAATTTTCTGGAAGGAAAGAAGCTATAGATGTGTATAACGAATTTGTTGACCAGTTTATGGCAGGGAAGATCAAAAGTGAGCAAAGAATGTAAGGTTGAACAATATATTAAAAATGAAATTAGAAAAAGGAAAGCTATCTGCTTTGGCCTAATCGACCCAGAGGGCCTTAGTGAACAAGAAGCTGTCAAAATGGCTGTAGAAGCAGAGGACTCTGGTGTTGCTGCAATACTGGTAGGCGGCTCTACAGCTATGGATCAACTCGAATTAAATAACGTCGTAAAAATAATTAAAAAAGCTATAACTAAGCCAGTCATACTCTTTCCAAGTAATGTTACTGGCGTTGTACCTAGCGCTGACGCCATTTTATTTAGCTCACTACTAAATTCAGATAATACTTACTTTATAACAGAAGCTCAAGCGTTAGGAGCACTTTTAGTTAGAAAGTATAAGTTAGAAGCGATACCTATGGCTTATCTCATAGTTGGCGAAGGTGGTGCAGCAGGATTTATTGGTAAAGCTAGAGGTATTCCAGCCTCAAAACCACAAATAGCAGCGATGTATGCTTTAGCTGCTCAATATTTAGGTATGCGCTTCCTTTACCTTGAGGCTGGGTCTGGTGTGATATCACATGTGTCATCACAAATAGTTAAAGTTGTTAGAAAGGTGTACGAAGGCGTTTTAATTGTAGGCGGAGGGATAACAGGGCCTGAAATTGCTACTGAATTGGTAAGAAGTGGAGCTGAAGTTCTTGTTGTAGGAACTTTGCTTGAGTTAAATGGTGGTAGAAAACTTCTAGGAAAAATTGTGAGCGCCGCTGAGGCTGCTGCTAAAGGATTGTGATATCACAATGTCATGGCCAGATAGACTCGTTAAGGAATATATAAAAGGCGCAATTTCAGATAG
>CALJAQ010000072.1 GCA_938029515.1 uncultured Nitrososphaerales archaeon | reverse complement strand
TCAGGAACAACTGGCACACCTAAAGCGGTTCAGCGCTCAGCAGGCGGGTATGCGGTGGGCTTATATGCTACTATGAAGATGATATTCGACGCAAAAGAAGATGATATCTTCTGGTGCACAGCAGATGTCGGCTGGATAACTGGGCACTCATATGTAGTTTACGGCCCTCTGCTTGTCGGTCTAACAACGGTTATGTATGAAGGTTCTCCGGATTACCCAGAACCAGATAGATGGTGGGGCATCATCGAAAGATACGGGGTAACGATCTTTTACACAGCGCCAACCGCTATCCGAATGCTGATGAGGTTCCCAGAAGACCTTTTTAAAAGGCACGATCTTTCAACACTAAGGGTTGTGCACACCGTTGGAGAGCCTATAAACCCTGAAGCGTTCAACTGGTACTACAGGAACATCGGTAGGGAGGATGTAGTAGCTTCAAGCACCTGGTGGATGACCGAAACTGGGCATATCATAACTGGGCACTTCCCAGGTTTAGGTAAACTGTTCCCACTCAAACCTGGAACCAATGGCTACCCTCTCCCCGGAGTCACTGTAGAGGTTGTAGATGATGACGGTAATCCTTGCCCACCTGGTGTTAGAGGGTACTTTGTGATAACCTCACCTTGGCCTGGGATGCTTGAAACACTCTACAAGAACCCCCAGAGGTATATTGATGCGTATTGGTCTAGGTTTAAGGGTAAGATGTACTTCTACACCGGTGACTTCGCTGTAAAGGATCAGGACGGCTATATATGGGTGCTTGGGCGTGCTGACGATGTGTTAAAGGTCGCTGGGCATAGAATTGGAACTGCGGAGATAGAGTCTGCGTTGATTAGGCATCCTGCTGTAGCCGAATCGGCCTGCGTCGGTAAGACAGATCCTATTAAAGGGCAGGTGCCTGTTGTCTTCACCGTGCTCAAAAAGGGTTTCACATCAAGCCCTGAGGTTGAGGCTGAGATAAGGAAGTACCTTAGGGCGACGATTGGGCCTATTGTTGCATCAGATGTGCTAATAACCTTCGTCGACTCGGTGCCGAAGACGAGAAGCGGTAAGATCATGAGGAGGCTGCTGAGGGCGGTTGTAGAAGGCGCTACGCTCGGAGATATCACAACGCTGGAAGATGGCGTTGCTGTGGAAGAGGCTATAAGGGCTTACGAAGCAATCAAAGCAGCTATAGGAGAGAAGGGTTAATCTCCTAAGGTGAAATAAGAGGTGTCGAGGCTGTAGTGCCTCGCCTCTGTTTATGCATAAGGTATTTTTATAGCGTTCATCTTATCCCTTGTGATGAGGCAGCAACCTAATCTTGTGTTTATAGGGTATGTTGAGAAGGTTGAAGGTAATGCGGCTCGAATTAAAGTAAGGTCAGAGTTCTGTGAGGGGTTAGATAAGCTTGATAGCTTTTCCCATATTATCGTCTTAGGCTGGTTCCATCTTAAAGATACGCCGAAGGATAGGCAGACTATACGTGTTGTGCCTAAAAAGCATCATGGTGCGCCAGAAGTTGGTGTATTCGCGTCGAGAAGCCCTAGTAGGCCTAATCCTTTGGGTTTGGCTGTTGTGGAGCTTCTTGGGATAGAGGGTTGTACTCTTGTGGTCAAGGGGCTGGATTTCGTAGAGGATACGCCTATTGTGGATATCAAGCCTTATTTACCGAGGGCTGATTGTGTAGTAGGGGCTAAGGCCCCTGAGTGGACCGCTGCAGGCCCACCTACTTAGCGTAAAGTATATTGGTTTCCCCGCTGGGTAGAGGTTTGGTTTATGATGAACGTGGAGATGAGGATCGTAGAAAGGGGTGGTGTAAGCTTCAAGAACCCTGTGGTGGTTGAGGGGTTACCTGATGTTGGGTTGGTTGGGGCTATATCTGCTTCTCATATGGTTGATGTGCTTGGATTAGTTGAGGTTGCACATTTTGAGTCAACCCTCTTCCCGCCGATTATGGTTATGCATAAGGGTGTGTTGACAGACCCTGTTAGAATCCTCGGTAACGGGAAGCTGCTTGTGGTTACTTCTGAGATAGCTATACCTCCTTTGGCCATCTACCCTTTGGCAAATGTGTTGGTTGATTGGTTGAGTGAGAAAGGCGCGAGGTTGGTGTTTTCGCTCACCGGTTTCCCAGAGCAGAATAGGTTGGAGGTTGATAAACCGATGGTATTTGGCGTCGGTAATACTGATCAGGCTTTAAATCTGCTGAGGGAGTATAAGATCGAGGCGATGAGTGAAGGCTTCATAGCTGGCATCTACGCGCTTATAATGAAGTATTGTATGGTTAAGAAGATCCCTGCGATAACGTTGATGGCTCAGTCCTTTCCTAACTACCCTGATCCAGGCGCAGCTGCTTCAGTTCTTCAAGTATTAAATGCCATATTGGGGTTGAATATTTCGGTTGACTCGCTGCTTGAAAAGGCTGATGAAATAAAGATTAAGGGGAGGGACCTTATGAGGCAGACAAAGAGTTCTATGGAGCGTATCGGAAAGGTGAGTGAGCAGGAGATTCCTTTGATGTATAGGTAGGTGTGGAGAAATGTCTGAGCGTAGGGGGATATGGGGCTGGATCGAGGATCTGCTTGCTGAGGTCGAAGGCGCTATGATCAGACCCTCTTGGAGCGCTTCAGACCGATGTCTAGAGCCGCTTGTCGAAGTTGAAAATCGAGAGAATGAGATCATAATTACTGCCGACCTTCCCTGTGTTGAGAAGAAGGAGGATATAAGCCTCGAGGTCTCTGAAGACTTGCTTGAGATCAAGGCCATGTTAAAGCAGGCTGTGAAGTGGGAGAAGTGGGGGGTGGTGCAGAAGAACATCGAGTTCACAGCCTTTAAGAAGGTCGTTGCTCTACCTGAGAGGGTCAAGCCTGAGGAGGCGTCAGCCGTTTTTAAACGCGGTGTGCTGAGGATTAAACTACCTAAGGCTCGTCGGAAGTTCAGTCTAAAGGTCTCCTAGATCTGAGAACCAATACCATCTTAAAGTCATCTTACCGTCCCAACTCTTCTTCTCTAACCCCAACCTGTGTAGCGGCTTGGTTAGATGCCTGTGCGCCCTCGGTGGAGGAGCATACACACCCTCCTTTAAGCTTCGCGCAACCTCGACGAATTCAGCTGCCTTCTTCTTTGAGCCACACCTTCTGCATTTGAAGAAGCCTCCCCTACCCTTTGACTTCATACGTATCCCACACCTTTCACAGATCGGTTTGATGGGTTGTAAAGTCTTCTTTAGCTGTATGATCTTGAGGTATTCAACGTTCAAGACCTTTGGATGTTTTGCTGCTGCTCTTCTCACCCCACCAGCAACCTCGACGATATCCCCTTCAACAAGCTGCTGAAAGATTCTTCTGAATGATCCTGTAGGTTCGTAGACAGCACATTTTATCTGTGTTGATTGCACTTCTATGTTGATGTAGAGATGCCCTCCTCTACACACTACTGCTCTGCTGGCGACGACGCCTCTGACATAGCCTGACTCATATGATTTAAGAGCCTTTGGGTTAAGTTCGGTTTGTAGGTGTTGGGCTGTCCCTTGGTTGGTTCTGAATATCATCCATCTATCCACAGGTTCTTGCGGCTTTATTATGTGCAGAGCTTCTAAGAGCGCTTCTGGAGATTCTCCTCTTATGCCGAAGTAGACCGGGTCTGGGCCGTGTGGTGTTATTAGTATTCTTCCTGTTTCCGGGTCGTAGTTGTTGAAGAGTAATCCTGTTAACTGCTTGTCCAAGTTGTACACCGATTGGGGGTCTATGAGCCTAGGTTTCCCCCAGTTTTCACGTCTTCTGTATGCTAGTAGCTCATATGTATAATCTCCTTTGTTCAGATCATTTCCTACAGCTGCGAGTGCACCTTTAAGGCCAGAGCCCTTCCCCCATAGCTTCATGTAGGTGCAGAGTTTCTTGCATAAGGTGCGCGCTTCAGACATTTTGACTACTGTATATAGTGCCCTTTGAGCGAATGGTCTTAATTGGTCTAGGTTGTGGTCTGGAAGAAGGGTTACAGCCGCGTCAACGTGTGTAGTTAGGTTTGCTTCAACAGCTCTACAGACAGCATCGAATACAGCTTCTAGTCTTTCTGTTTCTAAGGTGAAGGCTACAGCCGCATTACCACGCGTCTTCCAAGGTATGTTTGGGTTCAACCTTATGATCTTAGGGTAATCTTTAAAGCTAGCAACTTCAATGGCTAGAATCTGCTTTACGGCTTCAGTAGCAGTGTAGGTTGTGCAACCACCCATCTTTGAGTCTGTGTCATCTACGCCTATGTGCACAAGCATTTCAAACCAGCATGGGTTTAGGATCTAGTAGGCTTACTCCTAAGGTGTCTAAAAACTTTAATTCCCTAAACTTAAATTCGCCTCACTTCATCTAAGACTTCTCTGAGTGAGGAAGCTAATTTTTGAATGGTGCGGGTTTTATCTGAGACAGTCTTCTCAAACGCTTCACGCTTCATTTTACCCGTCAGATAACTCTTATATGCCGATAACAGGTCTAAGAGTGCGCGCTCATATACTTTGTCAAGGGTGTTAAACTGTGTCAGCTTCTGCTCAACCTTAGAGTCGGTGGGCATCTTACCTCTTATCTGGGCGGCTTTGGATGCGGTCTTTGCTCTAATCTCCTTTAGCTGCTGTGTAAATAGATCTATCTGTGCGATACGCGTACGCTCAGGACGCCCAGCGGACACCGCATCGGCTATCGCTTCCTGAGATTGGAGGGCGTTCTCGTAGAGATCTACCAGCTCCAAGAGTGGATACGCCTCTGCCTCCCTTCTTCTATGTGCAATGTATGCTGATAGTGTTATAAATGAGGCGATGAAGATTAGGGTTGCGATTGGGAAGGCGTAGGTAGACGCCCAAGCAGATCCTATGCGCATAGATACATTTACTTTTTCACTATTAAGTGTGCTGGCGTAGTTAAGAGCTATTGATGCTGCTTCTGTGAAGTAGCCTCTTGGGGCTTCTGTGGTCAGGTGGTATTCTTTGACCAATGCGTCCTTCACCAACGGCGTCACTGGTATCTCTAAGAGAAGAGTATTATATGATGAAGGTGATATGGTTGTTAACCGGTAGCTTATTGTAAATGAAAGCCGTTCGTCAGTCTTAAGGTCCCCGCCGATTAGGGAATAGAAGTCAAGTGCGCCTCCTATGAGTGATATCCTCTTCTGATCCCTTAGCGGTATGTCGCCTCTACTTAAAATTACAGAAGAAATATGCTCGCCTAAAGAGGTCTTCAAGCTGTAAAGCGTTCCTGTTCCCTCGTTTTTTATAGATACGCTATCGAAGACAATAACTTCACTAGGCGAGAGTATTTTGACGAGCCTATCTTGCCTATCAACTGTTAAAACAGTGAATGCGTATGAGGATGCATTGACTACAAGTTTAGCGGTTGAAGGCTCAGATGTAGGCTGCAGATTGACTAACTTAGCGTACAACACATCTCCTTCTGCACCCTGCCTCTGCTCGAAGCCTTCTGGGATGCTCTGAGGCTTTACATCTATGGGTAAAGAAGCTTGAAGCTCCACACTTCCTAACGTAGTGTCTGGTGAAGAGGGGATGGGTATTGCTACCTCATATCTATCTCCACCTAGAGGCTTCACAAGCCCTCCTAGCATCGTTCTAAGTTCAACAGTAAGGTTTGAAGACGGGGGTATCGTTAAATCTGCAGTAATAGTTATTGAACTCACGTTCCCTAACCTATCTACCCTAACCCAACCTTTTTCGAGAGGGTGATTTACCTGATAGTCCATCTCCTCAGTTGGGTAAAGGGTTGTAAATTGGGGTAAACGGATAGGTGTGGTTGAATTGTTGATGAAAACGATGTAGTCATTAAGTAAAAGGTGTCCATAGCCGCTGAGCCACACTTCTCGACTCATCTTAACCAGAAGAGGCTGATCCGAAGCTAAAGCATCCACCTCTAGATATAGAGTTGAGATGCAGAAGAGCAGAGGAAGCAGCAAAAGACGTGTCTTCCTAGTCAACTTCAACACAGATGCATAGGAGCATACATTTTTAACCCTTTATCTACCATCACCTACTCTGATCATCTTGAACGGCGGCAGACCTTACCAACCTAACTCAGCACCAAATATTGCCGCATTTATGCTCAAAGAGCTCAGACTTAACACAGTAGAAGAACTTTACCACGACGTGCCAGTTGACTTGAAGCTACGCAGACCGCTTAACATACCAGAGGGTAGAACAGAGGCTGAAGTTGAGAGGCTTGTAGAAGAAGCCATAAAACAAGATCTTGCACCAGAAGGGCATCGATGCTTCTTGGGTGGTGGAATATGGGTGCATTATGTTCCCGCTTTAGTAGACGAAGTCACTTCAAGATCAGAGTTCTACACAGCCTACACACCGTACCAAGCTGAAGCAAGCCAAGGCATGCTTCAAGCTCTATACGAATATCAGAGCCTCATCTGCGACTTAACTGGAATGGAGATCGCCAACAGCTCCTTGTATGACTGGGCTTCTGCAGCCGGAGAGGCTGGAAGGATGGCAGTTCGGTTAACCAGAAGAAGAAAGATCATAGCGTCAAGAAACTGCGGCCCCCATAGGCTCGAAACATTAAAGACATATTGCAACTCAGCTGGCGTAGACGTGGTGGTTGTTGACTATGAGCGCAAAAAAGGATGCATAGATTACTCTGCTCTTAAAGAGAAGGTAGACGAGGAGACTGCAGCGATATACTTCGAGAATCCAAACTACTTTGGGGTCTTTGAAGAGCAAGCTGAAGATGTCTGCAGGCTAGCTCATCTAAAAGGCGCTATGGCTATAGTTGGGTTAGACCCTACTTCGTTAAGCGTTGTTAAGCCTCCAGCAGAGT
>CALJAQ010000071.1 GCA_938029515.1 uncultured Nitrososphaerales archaeon | reverse complement strand
TATAGCCGCGCTTCCAAAAAGTATCCCAGCTAAAGTGCCCTCTGCTACAGATACCCCTCTTTTACTGACCAACCCATTCCTCCCATGCAAGGGTTAGCGGTCAAAGACGCTTCTTGTAGGCTGATATAAGAACGCTTCAGATCTCGATAAAAGACGAGAATTATATAACTAGCAGCTTCACGTAGTCGATCTCATCACTTCTCTGAAATATATTCTTCAACTCAAGTATTCTGCTTAACAGACCGTTTAGTATGAAGAGCTCTAGGCATTTACCTACTTTAAATCTGTTGTGAATTTGAGTGTGCACAACATCTAGAAACCTATGCTTCGCTTCTGTAACTATGCCTTCAGCATCAACCCCATGTATAAGCATCAGTACAGCCACAGCCTTCTCCCCTGCATCAACCTTACGTGGGCATTCAGCTATGAGCATCCGTATTGCTGCCCTAACTGCTTCAGATCTGCCTGAAAACCCCAGCTCACTCTGTATCTTATCGAGCTCGGCTAAAAGGTGGTCGTTTAAAGAGAGGCTGATTATCGCCATTAATAACCCCTTATTAATACTTCTTATTTAAACATATATGTATAAGTTATTAAGAATAGTTTATTAAGTTAATAATCGTAGAGCATCTTGTGAAGAGGTACATAATCTCCTCCATACTCCTCTTGGTTGTTATTGGCGCTTCAACTCTTATTCTTGTGAATCAAGAGAAGCCCATCCAACCGCTTAACAGGATCAAGGTTGCTGTGACGTTGACACCTTACGCAGAGTTTGTTGAAAAGGTAGGTGGAGATAAGGTTGATGTATTTGTCTTGGTGCCGCCTAATGCAGACCCCCATACCTTCGATCTAACACCATCAGCCGTAAAGGCTGTTAGCGATGCTAAGATCTACTTTAAAGTAGGCTTTGTTTTGGAGTTTGAAAACAACTGGCTGGGTAAACTGGTTGAGATAAATCCTAAGATGGTTGTGATCGACACAAGCATAGGGATAGAGCCTGTGGGTGAAGACGGCCACATAGATCCGCACGTCTGGCTATCACCTAGAAACGCTATGCTGATAGTTGAATCGATCTACCAAGGTCTTCTAAAGATAGACCCAGAGAACGCAGAGACCTATAAGGAAAATAGTGCGTCTTACATAAATGAGCTTAAGAAGCTCGATGAGGAAGTCAAGTCGATCCTCTCAGACCTAAGAACTAGAAAACTCGTGGTCTACCACGCGGCTTGGGCATACTTTGCAAGAGACTACAATCTTACGCAGCTAGCTCTTGAAAAAGAAGGGAAGGAGCCAACGATAGAGGAGATCGTTGAAGTGGTCAAATCAGCGAAGTCAGAGGGAATAAAGGCTGTCTTCGCAGAGCCTCAATTTGACCCACGGGGGATGGAGGTTATCGCAGAGGAGTTAGGTGTGAACGTTATCCTAGTTGATACACATTCATATACAGGCTACGTTAACCACATAAGGTGGTTCGCCTTCACGTTGAAGGAGGCGTTAAGTTAGGTTGACCGAAGCGGCCGTTGGAGTCGAAAAGGTTTCAGTCTACTTCGATTCAAAGTGTGTGCTTGAAGACATCAGCTTAAAGGTTCTTGAAAACGACTTCCTTGGAATAATCGGACCGAATGGTGGAGGTAAGACAACCCTACTTAAGGTCATAGCAGGGCTTGTGAAACCTACTAGAGGCTCAGTAAAGATCTACGGGCGCCCCTTAAACAAGGTTGGGAATGTAATAGGATACGTGCCTCAGATGAACCAACCGGACATAACCTTCCCAGCCACGGTCTGGGATATAGTGTTGACAGGCAGACTTAACAAAGGCAATCTGATTAAACCCTATAGCGTAGCTGATAAAGAAGCTGCGCTAGAAGCGTTAAAGGCTATGGATCTAGATGCTCTTAAAGATGAGCCTATAGGTAGGCTTTCAGGTGGACAGAGGCAGAGGGTCTTCGTAGCGAGAGCCTTAGCCACAAAGCCTAGACTACTTCTACTCGACGAACCGACTTTAAGCGTAGATAGGAGGCTTGACACCAGACTCTGGGAGTTTCTTAACGAATTGAAGCGTGAGGTGACCATAATCGTGGTTACACACGACATATCCGCTCTCTCTAAGTATGTGGATAAGATCGCTTGCCTCAACCGTAGGCTATATTATAATGAGTCTAAGCAGATTACGCGTGAAATGTGGATGGAGGCGTACCAGTGCCCAGTTGACATAATCGCTCACGGTCTGCCGCATAGGGTGGTTGAGGAGCACGGCTGATTCAAGTTGCTCGAACTTTTGCAATACGAGTTCATTAGGAACGCTATCTTTGCGGCTCTACTTGCTAGTGTAGCTTGTGGAGTCATCGGGGTTTATGTGGTTGTAAATAGAATCGTCTTTTTGAGCGATGGCATCTCACACGCAGCATTCGGAGGGATAGGCATCGCATACTTCCTAGGCTTAAACCCAATCTACGCGGCTATAGCCTTCTCTATAGCCTCAGCTATAGGCGTCGGCGCAACGTCAAAGAAACTTGGTGCAAGAGAAGACACTGTGATAGGTGTGATCTGGGCGTTAGGCATGGCAGTGGGTATATTCTTCATAAGGCTTACACCAGGATATGTGCCTGACCTATTCTCCTACCTATTTGGAAACATACTTATCGTGCCCAGATCTGATCTTTACGTGATGCTCGCTTTAGATTTTATTCTCATTCTGACCGTTGCCCTACTCTTTAAGGAGCTTTTGGCTATTTCATTCGATAGAGAGCACGCCCAAACGCTCAGGCTTCCTGTTAACCTGATCTACTACATCCTTTTAACGCTTGTAGCGTTTACTGTAGTCATGTTGATAAGGGTTGTAGGCGTAATCTTGGTGATTGCGCTTCTAACAA
>CALJAQ010000070.1 GCA_938029515.1 uncultured Nitrososphaerales archaeon | reverse complement strand
TAGGTAAACTGACTTCGCGTTTACCCTCACGTTTCCGCTTACCAGATCTACTATAGCAACAGCATCTGGGTTAAGACGGTCGAGCCGCTTACCTAAGACTTTACTCAACTCAGATGTAAGCGCATGTGAAGCATCAGACTTTATGTTATATACACCCTGCAGCTTAAACTCTGATCTTATCAGATCCTCTTTTTCAATCCAGTCGTTAGGTGGGGATAGACCTACGCTGAAGGTTTGAAATTCATACTCGTTTAGCGCTGTGGCTACGGCTTTCACCACATCGTTTAGATGTTCGAAAAAGTTTCCACAGATGAAGCATTCTTTAATGTTTGTCTGATACTTGGTTTTTAACTTCACTTGCCTTTCTAGGCAACGTGGGCATAGCGGATACTTCTTTAAAATCACCTTTGCTTTACTGTTCAAGTCTGCTGCAACCTTCTCAGAAGCTGCCTAAGAGCCCTACCTTTGCTAGCCTTCATAACATCCTTAGTCTGCTTATATCTTGCTAGAAGCTCCTTCACATCTCTCTCTGCTGTGCCTGAGCCTCTAGCAACTCTCCTTATTCTAGATACATTCATTATCTCTGGGTTAGCTCGCTCCTCTTTGGTCATCGAAAGTATAATGCTTCGCCACTTCTCTAACTTCTCATCTAACCCTTCGAGTTCAGCCTCAGGTATCTGGGTCTGTGAGAACCCTGGTATAAGTTCAAGTATTCGGCGAATAGAGCCAAGCTTCCTCATCTGCTCAAGCTGGTAGTAGAGGTCATCTATTGTCATCTTGCCTGAGATGAGCCTCTGCACCTTCTTCTCATCAGCCTCCATTTCAAGCTCCTTAGCCCGCTCTAAAAGAGCCTTAATATCACCTAACCCAAGGAGCCTACCCACAAACCTTGTTGGTGAGAAAGGTTCCAAGTCGTCAACCCTCTCACCTGTACCTATGAAGAAGATCTTTGCCCCTGTGGCTGCTGCAGCCGCGAGGGCGCCTCCGCCTTTAGCTGCCCCATCTAATTTTGTTATAACTATTCCACCGATAGGCACAGCCTTATGGAAAGCTTCTGACTGAGAATAGCAGGCTTGACCTATCGTGCCGTCTATAACCAATAATGTGAGGTCAGGTGTAATCTTAGACGAGATCTCCTTCATCTCCTCCAGAAGACCCTTCTCCTCCTTATGTCTACCAGCGGTATCTACTATCACAACATTCTTACCCTCAAAATACTTTAGGCCCCTCTCAGCTATAGTAGCAGCGTCTGAAGAGTTTTCATCGCCGTAGACTTCAACGCCAATCTGCTTACCAAGCATAGTCAGCTGTGTCAACGCACCTGGCCTATATGTATCGGCGCAGACCACACCGACCTTATAGCCTTTCTTCTGAAGATACCTAGCTAGTTTAGCGGCTACAGTAGTTTTACCTGAACCCTGAATCCCGACTAGAAGAATTGTGTAGGTTCTGCCTATAGGGATCTCTAGCTTAACCTCACCCCCTAATGTAGATGATAGCTCCTCATACAGTATCTTGACGATGTGATCTTTACGAGGTAGGCCTGGAGGCGGTGTCTCTTGTAAAGCCCTCTTCTCTATCTTTGATGTGACCTCTAACACCTGCTTTACGTTAACATCGGCCTGCAGCAGAGTTCGCTGAAGGTCTCTAATGAACTCTTTTACAGCAGCCTCATCTACCGTTGTTACCCCTATCAGCTTTTTTATAGCTGCTTGTAGACCTTCCTTTAACCTCTCTAACATCCTTCGATACCCTCTGTTATCTCAACCTCACACCTTTTCTCCACAAGCTTCGCATCTTTTATAATGAGAAAACCTACGTAGCCGTCCCAAGAAACCTCTGACGATATTATTTCTATTCGCTTTCTGAAGATAGGTGCATCTAACACAAATGTCTCAGCCTCCCCTCCTTCGAAGGAGAGGTTTATCCCATACTTCCTTTTGACCTTCTTCAGGTCTTCTATAGCATCCTCATCTATAGCTCTACCTAACCATTTTGAGTCTAAACCGGCTGCTGAAACACCTACAACTATTGTCTTGAAACCTAACCTAATGACGTCCCTTAAGATCTGCTCATCATCCATTCCCCAGAGTGGGTTAATACACTTTAGACCTAAACTTGATGCAGCTTCTTCAAACCTTCTTTTCTGATAAACGCTAGCTACAGCTCCGCTGCACAAGCTTCCAATCGAATACTTTGCAACAGCCTCAGCCAAAAGATCTGTTAAAGCATTCAGCTCATCTTCTTCGACACCTTTAACCACCTTACTCAACAACGGTAGATTCATAGCATCAGCCTGCAGCTTTGCCCAACGTGCATTAGGGTAGTGGAAGAGGTAGCTTCCAAAGGCTTCTGGTATAACACTCAGTAGGCAGCTTACAGTGTAACCAGCCTTCAAGCACTCATAAACGGCTCTTGTGCTATCTTTGCCGCCTGAATACGCTACTGCAACCCTCATATCTCTACGCTCAACCTGCGGGCCCATCTCCACTCTGATTCGTCATCACAGTTCAGACGGCTCTTCCAAGGATCATCTAGGCCCCCAATTCACTACCACGCCATCAACCTATTAGAGTTTACTTAACCATTTAACCCTTAACCCTCATAATCTTATTCCTACCCATAGTCCGCCAATATTCAACCTCAACGCCTGGCTGAAGCTTAGATACTATCTCCTGCTCAGTAGGCATCTGCAAATCAAAATACTCGAAGGTCTCAAGATCCATCAGCTGAACAGTTGAACCAGAAATGGAAATCACTTGAGCAGACCTCTTCTCAATAATAGGGACTTCAACATTCGCAGAAACTGGTGATACGAAGCTCCTCTTAACACCATCAAACAACCCTATAGCGACTACACGAGCCTTAGCAGCACCATGCTTACCAGGCTTAGACTTATCGTACTCAACTATCTTAGAGGGCTCACCCTCTATGATTATATATGAACCTTCTTTAACACTTCCTAAGTCAACTGGTTTACTCATAGCAAACACCTTTCTATGCTAGCATTTAAGGTAATAAGTAGTTGTATAATTATCTTTCTTCAAAAGTGCTGTGGGATTGTCACCTACGAGGAGTCAGCCACATGTTAATGAAGAGACTCAAAACCCTTTGGTGAATTCTGAAAGCAGGCTATATGTATGAAGGTTAGGAGCGCC
>CALJAQ010000069.1 GCA_938029515.1 uncultured Nitrososphaerales archaeon | reverse complement strand
GTATGGGCAGAGGGGTATAATGTATGTGCATAATGAGGTTGGCCATGCTGCTTTGAACACTATGGTTGAATGCGCTTCACTTAACTTAGGTTGTGAGCTCCTCCTAACACGCTCTGCTGATGTGAAGAGGTTGCTTGAGCTAAATGAAGATCCTCTCCTACTAATGAAAATAGGTGAAACAACATAACTCTAATAAAATGCGTAGAGGTTCTGAGACCTAGCTCAGAACCTACAGCCCTAGTATGCCTATGAACAGCGGTATGAACAGTATTGAGAGCGTGTTGAGTAGTTTGATCAATACGTGCAGCGAGGGGCCGGCTGTATCCTTCATCGGGTCACCGACTGTATCTCCAACTACGGCTGCTGCGTGTGTCGGTGAGCCTTTGCCTCCAAGGTTACCCGCTTCGATGAACTTCTTAGCGTTGTCCCAAGCAGCTCCTCCTGTGTTCATAAGTATAGCGAGTGGTATGCCTGACATCGTTGCCCCTATGACAAGTGCGCCGACTGCGCTCAAGCCTAAGAGCACACCTACCACTATAGGCACTATGACCACCAGAAGGCCTGGAAGCACCATCTCTTTTAGCGCAGCCCTTGTGCTTATGTCTACCGCCTTATCGTATTCTGGCTTGGCCTTGCCCTCCATCAAGCCTGGTATTTCTCTGAACTGTCTTCTCACCTCATTGACCATTTCCTTCGCTGCAGAGCCTACTGCTCTGATTGCGAAAGCTGAGAAGATGAATGGCAGCATCGCCCCTATAAGTGTTGAAACTAGAACAACAGGGTTGCTGAGTTCGAGTTTAATTTCAGGTAAACTCAGGCTTCTCAGATACTCGTTTCCAGCCTCGATGTACGCTTGGAACAGTAGCTGTGCTGCTAGAAGCGCGCTTCCCATAGCGAATCCTTTGGTTAAAGCTTTGGTTGTGTTGCCAACGGCGTCAAGAGCCTCCATGCTCTCATCTATCCCCTTCTGCCCAGACATCTCCGCTATCCCTCCTGCGTTGTCCGCTATCGGTCCAAAGCCGTCTAACGCTAGAACCATCCCCATTACCGCAAGCATGCCCATAGTAGCTAACGTGGTTCCGTAGACACCTCCAATTAGAGATGCGTTCGCTCCAAGCTCCGGGTTAGCTGCGCCGAAGAGTGTGCCGAAGTAGTATGCAACTAGCAGACAAGCGCCTAGAGACGCTATAGGTAGAGCGGTTGTCTCAAGCCCAACTGAGAACCCTGTTATGATGTTAGTCGCAGTTCCAGTTTGAGATGCGTCTGCTATTCTCCTAACTGGGCCTCTCTCCCTACCTGTATAATAGTCTGTTATAACCTGCACCAATATACTCGCCGCTAAACCAGCAAGCATTGAGAAGTATAGGTAGATGCCTCCTGGCTCTGAACCGAAGAGTAGTTGTATAGCGACATAGAATAGCACCGCAGACATTATCGTCGTGACAGTTAATCCTTTGTGTAGGGCTCTCATAGGTTTATGCTCTTCGCCTCGGCTCAGCCTTACGAATGGCATACCTATCAGTGTGGCGAATATGCCTAACGCTCTAGCTATTATTGGGAAGATTAGGAAGCCCCAGTTTTGGGTCCAGTATGCTATTACGCCTCCTATAATCATGCCTCCTATGTTCTCTGCTGTTGCTGATTCGAATAAGTCTGCTCCACGCCCAGCCGAGTCGCCTACGTTATCGCCTACGTTATCCGCTATCACAGCAGCGTTCCTCGGGTCATCCTCAGGTATCCCAGCCTCCACTTTCCCCACCAAGTCTGCACCTACATCAGCTGCTTTCGTGTATATTCCTCCACCTAGCTGTGCGAATAGCGCTACCAGGCTTGCGCCGAACCCCATCCCTATAATCTTGGTAGGCGTGGTCTCATCAGCGCCGTAGAGTATGAAGAGAGCTGTTACGCCAAGTAGACTTAAGCCTGTTACAAGGAGACCCATTATTGCGCCGCCGTGGAAAGCGGTCTTCAAAGCAGGTTCAATCCCACGCTTAGCCATAATCACGGTCCTCACGTTTGAACGTGTAGCCATATCCATAGCTATGAATCCGGCTAGCAACGACGCGAATGCCCCTATGAGGAACGCTACCGCTGCTCCTGGACCGAAGTGTACCGCTACCGCTTCAACATCTTTAGGTGCAACGAAGCCTGCTGCTAAAAGTATGGCCGCTATGACGATAGCTATTATTGTGATGGTTGTGTATTGCCTTTTCATGAATGCGTATGCGCCTATCCTTATGGCCGATGCGATCTCCGCTGCTTTAGGGTCGTCTACCTTTATAGAGAGTATCCTCCAAGCTAAAATAAGCGCGGCTAGAATCGAAGCAAACCCTCCTATCGGTGCTATCCAGAAGTATGGTTCGGCTAAGATGTTGACCAACTCTATCTCTGAAGACCGACCTAAAGATCTGATATTAAATCTTTCGTAAATAACTTCTAGAGAATCATCAATTTAGAGGCAAGGCTTATTTTAATGCCTGCAGAGAGCTGAGGGTAATGCATCTCTTCGTCATCTTAACTTCTTCATGCAACCTGAAGTGCCTATACTGCTACGGCAAATGTTGTGATGATATTGGATGCAGCTTCGATTTTGAGGTTGACTACTCCATACCAGATGAAGTATCTTACGCTGTAGATGTTTTAAGATCATTCTGCTCTAAGACGAGGGTTGAGAATTTGATCTTTTATGGAGGAGAACCTCTACTTAAGGTCGATAAGATGATAGAAATCATAGATAATGTTGAAGCCGAGAGGTTCATGATTCAGACAAACGGGCTTCTACTCTCTAGAATAGAGCCGGAGTATCTAAAGAAGCTGCATACAATTCTAGTCTCAATAGATGGAGATGAAGCGCTCACAGATTTCTACAGAGGAGAAGGCGTCTACCGGAGAGTCGTAGAAAATGTGGAAGCCATTAGAGAGGGGGGCTTCAGAGGAGAAATAGTAGCCAGAATGACCATCAGCCAACAGAGCGATTTAGAACAAAACGTCAATCACCTACTATCCCTAAACAAATTTGATTCTGTGCATTGGCAGATAGATGCACAGTTCTGGCAGAATGACTTTAACCCACACATCTTTACAAAATGGGTTGAGGAAAGCTATGGCCCTGGGCTTCTACACCTCATACACAAATGGGCTGAGCAGCTCTCCAAGGGGAGAGTTATACGTATATACCCTTTCTTAGGGGTTATGGAGACCTTACTACAAGGTGGGGAAGCGGGGTTAAGATGCGGTGCAGGCTGGGCTCAATACACTATCCAGACCGATGGCACTATCGTGCCCTGTCCAAGTATGGTCGGCTTTAAAGCTTATTATTTAGGTAATATTAGAGAGACAGAACCTTCTGATCTACCTAAAAAGGTTGAGTTGAAGGCTCCTTGCAGCGGCTGCGATATTCTATCCATTTGCGGCGGGCGCTGCCTATACGCTAACATAACGAAGCTCTGGGGTGAAGGAGGGTTTAGGCTTGTCTGCAGCACCGTAAGGCTACTTGTAGATGGGTTAAGATGCGTCAAGCCCGTTGTAGAAGAGGCTTTAAAGAAGGGGTTAGTTAGCTTAGATAAACTGACGTACACGAAGTTTAACAGCTGCGAAATCATACCGTAAAAGAGGCTGGAAAATAACAAATACTTCTAAAATCTACCCAGCTGCCAAATGTCGATGCTTCTAGGGGTATTAGCCTCAATAGGTGCAGCCTTATGCTGGACCGCTACTGCAGCGTTACTGAAGATAGGTGCAGCTAAAGCGCAGCCGCTTCTAGCAAACGCAATAAGGGTTGTTGCAGCTACCTTAAGCTCTATACTGCTCGCTTCTTTGATGGGTGAAGTAAAGGGGCTCCTGACACCGAATCTCACCGCTTTCGCTACAGCTTTCTCAGCTGGGGTCTTAGGTATAGTGCTCGGCGATACGCTCTACATCTACGCTTTAAAGCTGGCTGGTGTAGCAAGAGTGATGCCTGTAGCAAACACTTACCCGCTC
>CALJAQ010000068.1 GCA_938029515.1 uncultured Nitrososphaerales archaeon | reverse complement strand
CTTGGATTAAGGTGTGAACATCAAACATTCGGTGAGAGGAACTACATCTAAAGACGGTTTCGAAACCATCAAGGCGAAGCTCAAAACCTTCTACAACCACTCCCCAGCAACACAACCCTCACACCGACAGCTAAAATCCTACAAACCTTCACCTCTCCAACCGGACGCTCAACAACGGCTTAACAACATCCTATTACCTATATTAAGCCTTAAATACGGTCTGATAAGAGCATTTGAGGGGCATGGGCTCAGATCTAATCCTTATTTTATTGACCGCCGCCTTTGCTGCCGCTGCTTGCGTGCCTATGCTTATCATACCGCTAATAATTTCGCCTAAGACGCCTACAAAACCGAAGGAAATGCAATATGAATGCGGACAGGTCCCAAGCGGAGCTGGGAAGATGTCGTTGATGATGCAGTATTATGCGTATCTTCTTATGTTCGTAGCCTTCGACGTCATTTCTATGTTTCTTTTCGCGTGGGGTTTATCTATTAAAAGCGTTGGCTTCAACGGTTTCTTCGTCGTTATCTTGTTTATAGGCGTGTTGCTAGTCCCATTAGCTTTCACACTCTACCACGCTGGGAGGCGTGAATTGTGGTGAGCTTATTTACACATTTTGCTCTTACTATTTTACTTCTAGAATAGAGAGGCTGATGTTTTATGGCTTTGATTAGAAACCTCTTAGAATTTTTAATTAGAATAGTAGTTTTGGTTGTGATTATACTCATTTTAGTACCTATTCTGCTCTTCGTAGCATATCAGCTTCTTGGATCTAAGCTGCCTTTAACACCATCTATGCTATTTAACCCATCTGAAGCTTTGGCGTTCACCTTGGCCTTTATGGATACAGACTTCTTCAGGATTACGGTTTTCCCAGGTTTTACGTTTGTAGCGTTGTATGCCGCTATAGCAGGGTTGTGGGAGAGGAAGCTGCTTGCTAAGATTCAGCTCCGCGTGGGTCCTCTGTATGCTGGTAGATTTGAAGGGATTCTCCAGCCAGTTGCGGATGTTTTGAAGCTGCTCTCTAAGGAGCTGGTTATACCAAAAGTCGCTGATAAGCTCTTCTTTATTCTGGCTCCTCTTCTCACAGTGGTAATAGCTACTGCTGCTGTTGCCGTTATACCTGTTACTGAAAATTGGGTTATCGCAAGATCTGACGTTGGTGTGCTGGTTATCTTCGCTGTGCTTGGATTCTTTCCAATAACCGCTCTGATGGCTGCGTGGTCTTCTAACAGCAGATACCCTATGCTCGGCGGTCTTAGAGCACTACATCAGATGGTGTCTTATGAGATCCCACTCATACTCTCGGTGCTTGCGCCTGTAATCTACGCCGGCTCATTGAACCCCATAGAGATCGTGAAGGCGCAGTCAAACATCTGGTTTATACTCCTAGCACCTATCTCAGCCATCGTCTTCTACATCTGCGCCTTAGCTGAGCTTGAGAGGATCCCCTTTGATCTCCCTGAGGCTGAGCCTGAGCTGGTTTCAGGGTGGTTGACTGAATATGGCGGCATGAACTTCGGTCTGATTTTAGGCATAGCTGTTTACATCAAGCTTTATGTACTCTCAGCTCTCTTTACGCTTCTCTTTTTAGGCGGCTGGCTTGGACCCGCACCTCTACCAGCAGAGTTCTGGTTCATATTGAAGAGCTTCATCGTGACAACGCTTCTGCTTATACCTCGAGGGGTCTTTCCACGGCTCAGAATAGATCTGCTACTTAAGCAGAGTTGGGCATACTACCTTATACTAGCGCTTCTGAATCTTGTAGTGGCTGCTGCTGTAGTCTTAACAGGATCTAACTTGATTGGGTGGTGAAATCATTTGGTTGACGCGGTGTTTGCCCTGCTCGCCGTAGTAACCGTGGTTTCAGCTATTTTGGCTTTGGAGGCTAAAGAAGTTGTTTACGGCGCTGTAGCGTTAGCCCTCTCATTTGTTGGGGTAGCTGGGTTCTTTGCTCTATTAGATGCGGTCTTCTTGGCGATGTTTCAGCTTACTGTATATGTTGGCGCCATAGCTGTACTCATACTCTTCACGGTTATGCTTGTGAGGAGAGAGCGGTGGCTCAAAACAAAAGAAGGTGTTTACAAGTCTGTAGGTATAGTGGCGTCTCTTGCAGTAGCTGTAGGCTTAGGCTACCTAGTTTACTCATCATCGATAACCCACGTCACTACCACGGTTGAGCAAGCGCCTTTCACACTAATTGGCGCTCTGATTCTTTCAGAGTATTGGGCTGCTTTAGTTGCTTTATCTCTTGTTCTAGCTTCTGCTGTAGTAGGTGCTGTGGTCTTGGCTAAGCTGGAGAGAGATTGATCTTGGAGCCGCTTGCAAACTATTTGTTTGTTTCTGTTGTTCTCTTCACAGTAGGCGTCTACGGTCTGGTAACTAAGAAGAATGCTCTTAGGATGCTGTTTGCGGTTGAAATTCTTATTAACTCTGCGAACCTGAACTTTGTGGCCTTCACACGTTATCTGCATCCAACGTCAGTTACTGGGCAGGCACTTGCTATGTTCTCTATATCTTTGGCTGCTGCTGAAGCTGCTGTTGGGTTGGCTATCATTCTGGCTGTGTTTAGGTTAAGGAGGGATGTTGATGTTTCTGAGATCAAGGGGTTGAGGGGTTAGGGTATGGTAATCAATCCTCTACTTCAAGCGGTCTTCTTACCTATAGTGGCTTCACCGATCATATATCTTATTGGAAG
>CALJAQ010000067.1 GCA_938029515.1 uncultured Nitrososphaerales archaeon | reverse complement strand
AGCCTCTAGCGGTAAGCATATTCATGATACGCCTCCACACCACTACCCCATCCCTTGAGCATCCATACCGCATCACCTCCATATTATAGTGGAAGATCAACCAACCTAACCTATAGTAAGCAAGTATAGCGTTGATGGCCCCTAGCCACCCACCAAAAGCCTCCCACACCTCTCCACAAAGAGGTAAAAGAATAGCTGATTAAGCTCCACCACATGTCTACAAGCCCACTAAACTCTACACAAACAAGTTAGAGATCCAGAAAGAAGTAGGCCCTAAGAGTCAACCATCATAGACCATCAACCAAATATTGGAGTGAGTTCAGTGAGAACAAGCTTTATAATCCTGTAGTTTGCCGCAACTATACTATGTCTTCTCCACCATCTATGGCTGAATTATTCCCTTCTGTAGGTCCACCATTCTTTGGTCGTGCTGCTGAGCTTTACGGTGTGGCTGAGGAGTTCTTTAGAAGGGCTGGCTTGAAAAAGAATGAAAAGGTTATCGTTTTAACAGATACTAGAAAGGATGCAGATATTATTCAAGCGTTTTTCGGTGCTGCCTTAGCTTTAGGTGCGGATGCACATATTCTGATTAGCCCTCCTTTAGAGTCTTTAGGAGACCCGCCGCTTTGGATAATCGAGTTTCTTAAGAAGGCTGATCTTGTGGTGAACCTATTAACTATGGAGTGGGGTAAGCAGAAGAGCCACCAAGAGGTGCTTGACGCTGGCACTAGAATCGCTATGGTGGTTGAAACCGCTACAAGCATATTGAAGATGCGCCCAAGTGAAAAAGTGTTGAAAAGGGTTGAAAACTTCATTAAAATAATAGAGGCGTCAGAAACCTTAAGGATCACCTCAAGAAGAGGGACTCACCTAGTCTTTAAGAGTAGCCACAAACCAGCACCCAACCTCAACGGGTTACTTGACGCGGAGAGAAAGGTTAAGTGGACAAACTTCCCTAACTCGATAGTCAGCTTCCCATTTATACCTGAGAGCGGTAATGGTGTCTTGGTCGTTGAGCCTGGAGATGTGCTGATTCATCTACGCCACGTTGTTCGCGACCCTTTGAAGATCACCGTGGAAAAGAGTAGAATTACTAAGATCGAGGGGGGGTTTGAAGCTGATATGCTGCAGAAGAAGTGGTTCGAACGTTGGAGCGATCCAGAAGCTTACGATCTGCTGCACCTCAGTTTTGGTTGTGATCACCGAGCCGAAGTTCATCCTAATGTGTATGCGCCGATGGAGTGGGAGAGCTACGCTGGTGGAGTATTATTCGGCTGGGGAAAGGTAACTCACTTTGACATTATGGTCACCAGCACCACAGTCGAGCTAGATGGCAAACCGATAATAGTAGACGGAAAGCTAGTACACCCAGATCTAGTTTAACCCTAATTCTGAGGGGTTAAGGTCCCCTCTTCGATTTCTTTCCAAAATAGGCATAAAACATAATGGTTTGGTTTTGCTTGTGTAATTTGAGGCTCTTCTTCTGAACACGTTTTTATTGCATATGGGCATCTAGTGTGGAATCTGCAGCCTGAAGGCGGGTTTATTGGCGATGGTATTTCTCCTCTTAACAAAGTAGGCCTTCTACTTCTCATCACCTTGGGGTTCGGCACGGGAACCACGGTCAAGAGGCTCTTTGTGTATGGATGGAGAGGCTCCTCAAATATCACATCAGAAGGCCCATATTCGACGATCTTTCCAAGATACATCACCGCCACTTTATCACTAATATATCTTACCACACTCAAATCGTGAGAGATGAATAAGTAGGCCACACCAAGCTCTTTTTGAATAGTTGAAAAAAGATTAATGATCTTAGCCTGAACCGATACATCTAACGCTGAGACTGGTTCATCAGCCACGATCAGGTCTGGTGATAGTGCTAGAGCTCTTGCTACCGCTATCCTCTGCCTCTGTCCACCGCTGAACTGATGGGGGTATTTGTATGCGTCTTCACGCCTTAAGCCCACTAGACCGAGCAGCTCATAGACTCGTTCAACTATCTTTCGGCGGCCCCCCCATTTTGCGATGACTAATGGTTCAGCGATTATATCTACGACTCTTTTTCTCGGGTCAAGAGATGAATACGGATCCTGAAAGACTATGCCAGTTCTTCTTCTCAGATCTTTTAAACCGTCTTCTGGAAGGTTTGTTATATCTGAGCCATCAAATTTTATTGTGCCGGATGTAGGATCCAACAGTCTAAGGATGAGTCTACCTGTTGTGCTTTTCCCTGAGCCGCTCTCTCCCACTAGGCCAAGGGTCTTACCTCTCTCAACCTCAAAACTTATATCATCTACAGCCCTTATGCTTGCAACATTCTTCTTAAATATAATCCCTTTAGTTATAGGGAAATGTTTAACTAGATTCTTCACTTCAACCAATACACTTTCAGTCAAATCTATCACTGTTCTAACCTATACTCTGCAGTATGCTTTAAACAGCGGGCATAATGTTCCACATTCACATTAAAAAGAGTCGGCTCCACTTTCTTACAGACCTCTTTTACATACGGGCATCGGGGATGAAACCTACAGCCTGGAGGTACTCTTATTAGGTTTGGTACCTCCCCCTCTATTGTCTCAAGTTTCTCTTTTGACGACTCTAATTTTGGTATTGACTTTAGCAGCAGCTCTGTATAAGGGTGGGCAGGGTTAGCAAAGAGTTCCTCAGTAGGCGCCTGTTCAACTATCTTTCCAGCATACATCACAAATACCCTATCACATAGCCAAGCAACAAGCCCTAAATTATGTGTAATAAGGAGAATCGAAGTTCCTGTTCTTCTTCTTATATCGCTGATGACTTCAAGAATCTGAGCTTGGATCGAAACATCCAAGTTGGTTGTAGGTTCGTCTGCTATCAGCAATGTTGGATTACAGGCTAAAGCGATAGCGATCATAACTCTCTGCCTCATTCCTCCACTTATACGGAAAGGATACTGCTCAGCTATTACCTTACCATCAGGTATTCCTACACTCTGCAAAAGGTTTATCGCACGCTGCCAAGCTGCACTTTCATCTATAGGATGATGGGAAACTATGGCTTCAACTATCTGATCGCCGACCTTCATTATTGGGTTAAGTGCAGTCAGTGGGTCTTGAAAGATTATTGAAATCTTATTCCCACGGATTTTACGCATCTCCTCTTCCGGCAGCTTTGTTAAATCTTGTCCCTCAAAGTAGACGCTTCCACCTACAATCTTACCATATGGTTCAGGGAGAAGGCGCATAACCGATAATGCGGCCATAGTCTTGCCGCAGCCAGACTCGCCGACTAAACCAACTATCTCCCCTCGGCACACATCGAAAGATACATCGTCAACGGCTCTAACTAACCCCGCCCCAGTCTCAATATATGTTCTGAGGTTCTTCACTTCTAGCAACACCTCATTTCTGTTCAATATCGGCCCCTTCATATTCTAAGCCGAGGGTCTAAAGCATCTCTAAGCCCGTCGCCTAAAAGGTTAAAGGCTAATACAGTAATCGTTATCACCAGACCGGATGAAATAACTATATGTGGTGCTTGAAGGATGTAATCTCTGCCTGAGGCGACCATAACCCCCCAACTTGGAGTAGGGGGATTAACCCCTAGGCCCAAGAAGCTAAGGCCAGCTTCAGCTAAAATGGCTGAGCCCATGCCTAAAGTTGCAAGTATAATCACAGGAGGGATAGCGTTCGGTATGATGTGTGTGAGCAGAATGCGTTTACCACTAGCACCCATAGCTTTAGCTGCTGTTACAAAATCCATCTCCTTAAGCGTAATAGTTTGGCTTCTTATCACCCTAGCGTAATATGGCCAAGACACAACAACCAGCGATAAAACAACATTAAATATACTAGGCCCAATAACAGCCATTATCCCTATAGCTAACACCAAGCTTGGGAAAGCCAAAAAGATGTCTGCTAAACGCATACACACCATATCCACCCACCCCCCATAATACCCGGAAATAGCGCCAACGACCACACCTATCAGAAGAGAGAGCAACACCACCTCAAGCCCAACCTGCATAGATACAGTCGCACCGTGAATAAGCCTACTCAACACATCACGACCAAAGTCATCAAGACCAAGCAAATGCGGAAAAGCTGGTGGCTGAAGCCTATTAAGCAGATTCTGCGCATAGGGGTCAAAAGGCGATATAACTGGTGCAAGAATAGCTACTATAACAAGACCTACTACATATGTTAATCCAAAGGTGGCGGTGCGGCTTCTCCTTAAATTGCGCAACACCGTTTTTACCTCACTTGCTGAAGCCTCTCCAGCTCCCTCTTTTTCTGTCTGCATAATAGATCACTCGTATTGAATCCTAGGATCTATGTAAGCGTAGATTATGTCAACCAACAGATTTATCAGGACAAAGCTTATTGAGACAACTAGGATTGCGCCTTGCACCACCGTATAGTTCTTCTGTAATATAGCTTGTACAGCAAGCCTACCTATCCCAGGGTAAGCGAAGACCACCTCTACAAAAAATGCGCCTGAAAGTAAGGAGCCGAATTGCAGCCCTATAACTGTAACTATGGGTATTAGCGCGTTTTTGAGGGCGTGCCTAAAAGTCACGATGCTTTCTTTTAACCCCTTCGCCTTAGCTGTCCGTATAAAATCCTGCCTAATCACCTCTAACATGTTCGAGCGCGTAAAGCGTGTAACTGTGCCAGCTAACGCCGCTCCAAGCGCTAACGTGGGAAGTATAAGATGCATAGGTGTCCCGTACCCTGAAATAGGAGTGAGCTTAAGCCAATACGAGAAAACAAGTATCAGCACTAGAGCAAGCCAGAAGTTCGGCATCGAAGCCGCTAAAAGAGAGCCTACTGAAGCAGCGTTATCAAATATTGAATACTGTCTTTTAGCAGAAAGTATACCAGCTGGAATACCTATAGCTATAGCGAGAATTATACTCGTCACAGCTAGTATAAGCGTTCTAGGAAAAGCTTCTAAAATATCTTGAGCCACAGCGCGCCCAGTTCTAATATTATTGCCTAAATCACCTTGCAAAAGCCTAGTCAAAAATTTAAAGTATTGAACATATATGGGTTGATCTAAACCAAGCTCCCTACGCGCAGCCTCAATCTTTTCAGGCGAAACATTTGGGTCAAGTCCTATTCTAACTAAAACAGGGTCTCCGGGGGTATTGATCATTATCACAAATACAATTATTGAAACGCCTAGAAAAACGGGTATAACCAATGCAAGCCTTTTAATTATGTAAGCTAGCATTTTACACTAACATAAAGAGTTTTAAAAGAGTAGTAATATTAATTTTGTGCTTTGTTGCAAACTGATCCTTCTCTTTGATGGTAGTGGTGTGTGTTTAGACCATTCTCCGTGCTGTTAGTAGGTTGGGCATTTAGTCTTCATTTCATATGTGATGTGGCGGGGGTGTATGGCTCTTACGAATTCTCCT
>CALJAQ010000066.1 GCA_938029515.1 uncultured Nitrososphaerales archaeon | reverse complement strand
GAAGGCTCTGCAATACAGCGCAGGCATATATAAGGTAATCAAGAAAGCAGCTAGAAAGCCTTATAATGCAAGCGTGTGACAAAAAGAATTGGGTATTAAAGTGTATTCTGTTCAGGTGGGTTAAATGAGTCAACCAAGGTTTCCAATTAAAAGGGTAAGCCAGGTGGAGCATCGAATTGAAGCCGGCTTTAAGCCAGGTATGAAGGTTCCTGTGACGATATACGCCAGCGACGAACTTCTATCTAAGATGCTCACTGATAGAACGATAGACCAGGCTGTTAACGTAGCCCATTTACCCAACCTATACAAGCATGTGATAGTGCTCCCAGATGGGCACGAAGGATACGGTTTCCCGATAGGGGGTGTCGCTGCGAGCGACGCTGAGAAAGGTGTAGTTTCCCCAGGTGGAGTAGGCTATGACATAAACTGCGGCGTGAGGCTGATTAGAACAAGCCTCGCTGAGAAGGATGTCAGACCTCGTCTAAAAGAGCTTCTCCAAACCTTATACAGGATGGTGCCTTCAGGGCTCGGAAGCCAAGCTATAATAAAACTGTCGGCAAGCGAGTTAGATAGAGTGTTAAGCGAGGGTGTGAATTGGGCTATCTCAAAAGGCTACGGTTGGAGCCAAGACAAGGAGATGTGTGAGGAGCAAGGCGTTATGAAGGGAGCAGATCCCTCTGCCGTCTCAAATATAGCTAAGAGTAGGGGGGCTCCTCAGCTAGGAAGCTTAGGCTCTGGGAACCACTTCCTCGAAGTTCAGATTGTAGATAAAATATTTGATAGAGAAGCTGCTTCAAAATATGGGATAAATCAAGAAAAACAGATAGTTGTTTTAGTGCACACCGGCTCAAGGGGTCTTGGGCATCAGGTTTGCAGCGACTACCTCAAAATAATCGAAGCTGCGTCAAAGAAGTATGGTATAGACCTACCAGATAGAGAACTAGCCTGCGCACCTATGTATTCAAAGGAGGCTGAAAACTACATGAAGGCTATGGCTTCTGCGCTTAATTTTGCTTGGTCAAATAGGCAGATGATCACACACTGGGTAAGGGAATCCTTCAGAAAGGTCTTCAACTTAAGTGAAGAAGATCTAGGGATGAGGCTAGTCTATGATGTGGCGCATAATATAGCCAAATACGAATACCACAACATAGACGGCTCAACGAAGAAGGTAGTTGTCCACAGGAAAGGCGCAACAAGATCCTTCCCAGCTGGAAGTGACGCCGTACCTCTTCCATATAGAGAAGTGGGTCAACCAGTGCTTATACCAGGCTCGATGGGCACATCCTCTTGGGTGCTTAAGGGGACAGCAAAAGCTATGGAGCTGAGCTTCGGCTCAACCGCACACGGTGCGGGGAGAATGCTTTCTAGAGCCGCCGCGGTCAAGGCTTACACCGCAGATAGGATAAAGAGAGAGCTTGAGTCTAAAGGGGTGTTAATAGAGGCGGCCAGCTGGAGAGGCGTAGCTGAAGAAGCTCCAGCCGCATACAAGAATGTTGATGAAGTCGCTGATGTGTCACATGAGGTAGGGATAGCCACGAAGGTTGCAAGACTCGTACCTATCGGTGTAGTAAAGGGCTAATCTCTACGCCTCAGCTTATCAGCCAACGGAACTAGACGCCCATCTTCTACAACAGATATAGTTGTCTCAACGTGGACAAGCATACCTAGAGCCCTAAAGAGCGTTAAGAGTTCCCCACCTCTAATGTATCCTTTGATGTAGCCCCGCTCTATGAGGTCAGCAAGCTTCCTAACAACCAGCTTAGTCTCCTCAGGGTAGGTTCTTTCAGCGGCTTCAAGCACATCCAACCCCCTATCCACAAGCCTCGAAACCAATATGCTTCGAGGATCAGGTTTCTTCTCCCCCTCGCTCTGCTTAAGCATCTTCCTCCTCAACTCCATCATCTTCCTAGCTCTGATCAGTTCAAGATCCTTATCCTCAGAGGCGGCTTCTATGCTGCTCATATCCAAACAGGCTACCTC
Source organism: uncultured Nitrososphaerales archaeon (assembly GCA_938029515.1). Taxonomy (GTDB): domain Archaea; phylum Thermoproteota; class Nitrososphaeria; order Nitrososphaerales; family JAAOZN01; genus JAAOZN01. The sequence goes on along the minus strand of CALJAQ010000066.1, from coordinate 2,885 downwards.
ACCAGCCTATTTATAGGCTTAGCTGACAATACGCATGCTATGGGCAACACCGAGATCTGGGTCGCAATACCTGATTCAACGCTAATAGAATGTGTGGACCTAAGGGAGAAGACTGAGAAAGCAGGCTACATAGCAAGAGCTTGCGCCGTACACAGAGTAAGTAGAATATACATCTACCACGATAGGAAAGACGGGGTTAGAGAAGATCAGAGGCTACTCAGCATACTCCTACACTACATCGAAGCTCCACAATACCTTAGAAGACACCTCTTCCCAAAGATGCCTGAATTGGCTTACGCAGGAGTAATGCCGCCGCTACGCACACCTAGCCACCTCGTTACAACAGAGGTAAGCGAAGTTAAGGTGGGTGATGTAAGAGAAGGATACTGCTATAGGCGCTCAGGGTCATACTACGTTGACGTTGGGCTACCGAAGCCAGCACACCTACTGAATAAAGATGTTAGCTTAGGTAGAGTAGCCGTGAAGATAGAAGCCATTGAACCAGAATTGACTTGCAGCATAATTGATAGAGGGGAAATCAAAGAGTATTGGGGCTTTACAGTTAAACAGTCAGAAGCCCTCAGCAAGCTAGTCAGAAGCCTCAAACCAGTTCTCGTAATAGCTACATCCAGACAAGGACAACCTATTGCAGAGAACTGGCAGAGGCTGCAGAGACTCCTACATTCCTTTCAGAGATGCTTAATTCTCTTCGGTTCGCCGAGGAGGGGGCTGCAAGAAATATTGAAGGATGAGGGGAGAGACCTACAAAACATAGCGAACGTAACCTTGAACTTTGTGCCAAATCAAGGCGCAGCGACGATACGGATCGAGGAAGCCCTATATATCGTACTAGGGGTAGTCAACTTCCTACTACATCTACCTATATCGTAGGCGCTAAAGCCTGAGGTCTTAGGATTTGAACATCTACTATACAACCTGCGCGTAAAACATCTACGCCAGCTGGCACCATAAATATGCAGTCCGCTTCAGCCATGTCTTGAAGTCTACGCTTAAGGGTTAGAGGTTCAACAACAAATCCTATGCTGCTCTGCTTAAGCCTACCGTATATGAACTGGATCCAATTTAACTGCCCACGCACCTCTTCAACTAACCTAGCCTTAACAGTCAGAATCACAGACCTCTTCAAACCACACATCTTAAAGACCGCTGGTAAAACAAGCTGTAAAAAAGCCGCTTCATTGGAAGGGGGGCCTCCTGGTAAGCAGAATACAGCCTTTGAACCGAATAACCCAAAGGCTACTGCTTTACCCGGCCCCATCTTGACTCTGTGGTAGACCTTTTCCCACCCTAAATCATTAAGCACCCTTACAACTATATCTTTCTCACTCTTCCAAGCACCTCCACACGTCAACACAACATCAGCTCTTTCTAACGCTTCGCTGAGGGCTGACCTAACGGTTCTAACCTCATCTTTAACGACTCGACTCTTAACCTTCAGCCCAAAAGAAGTCAACCAGCAGTAGATGTTCAGAAGGTTCGTTGCAACAACCTTACCAGCTTCAACCCTCTTTCCAGGAGCGACCAATTCACTTCCTGTAGCTATGATCTCAACAAACGGTCTACGATAGACCCAAATCGATCTATGTCCTCCAGCCGCTATTAGGCTGACTGCAGAAGGGTGGAGTAGCTCTCCTTTACAGAAGATCTTTGAACCGGCCTTAAGATCTGAACCTTTCTTTAATACGTTTCTACCAGGCTCAGCATCAGCATAGACGTCAACATACTCCCCGTCTTCTGCTGTAAACTCCACGGATACAACTGCGTCAGCACCCTTAGGTAGAAGAGCGCCAGAAGTTACTTTTATAGCGCAACCCTCCTTCAACTTAAGTGCCTTCCGTTCGCCTGCAGCAAGGGAGCCTATTATGCGCAGCCGCTTAGGGTTCGTTGAGCTCGCTTCAGCCACATCCATGGATCTGACTGCGAAACCGTCTTTAAGAGAGACGTCTGCAGAGGGGGCTCCTATATTAGCGTAGATGTCTTCTGCACATACCCTCCCAACGACGCCAGTTAAGGGAAGAAGTTCTTTGCCCAGAGGTTTCACGTTTTTGACTGTTAGGAGGTAAGCTTCTTTGAAGCCTATATCCTCTTTAGCCTTCAATTCAAATCTTTTACTCTACACTTAGATTTTAGCTTATCTCATATTAGCTGTGTTAGTATTCTATAAGCTATTCCACCTATAAGAAAAGCTAGAGCGATGTCCAAGAAGACTATAAACAGCGTTCTTCTTAAACCAAATTCGTGCATCAGGGCAGCGATAGTGGAGATGCAAGGTATGTAGATTAAGCTGACTAAGGTGAACACAACCATCTGCACAGGTGACAAGATCAAAGAGAAGTCAAAGGTGCCTGCAACGTCTCCTAACAGTATCAGAGCAAGCTCTTTACGCAAAACACCGAATATAAGCGGGATGATGCTGAAACTGGGTAGACCGAGCCAATTATTTGTGAATGGTTCAAGGGCCTCACCAACCTTCTCTAGCAGACCAGATACATTCATCAACTGCAGCGCAGTTGAGCCACCTATTATTATAGGGAAGGCTATATGAATAAAGTCTCTGCTCCTAGACCAAGTCTGGGCCAACACAGCTTTAAGAATGGGCTTCCTATACGGGGGCATCTCCATTATAAGCCCAACCGCCTCTCCTGGAAAGGTTCGATATGCTATTCTACCGAGTAAGAAGACGAGAATCAGGTTAAAGATGTATATTGATATAGCTGCAGGTAACCCGAGGTATCTTCCCACTAAGCCTAAGATTATTACAGTCCTCGCTGCGCAGGGTATCAGCACCGTCACAAAAGCTGCTAGAAAACGCTCCCTATCACTCTCCATTATCCTACAGCTTATACACGCTGGAACGTTACATC
>CALJAQ010000065.1 GCA_938029515.1 uncultured Nitrososphaerales archaeon | reverse complement strand
GCCGTAAAAATCAGGAAGTGGGCTAAAACCACCGTTGAAGGTTTTGAAAGGGAGTCAGAGGAAGAGCAGAATGAGCTTTCTACCAGTTAAGGCGCTGCTGGATTCAACTTACATTCTTCCAAGCTTTGGAATCGAGGTGGAGGGACTTTCAGTTGAGCACACTGTTAGGCTTAGAGAGGCTGGCGTCAAAGGTAAAGTCAAGTTCCACTGCCTATCGGTTGTCTGGGTTGAGGTTATAGGCAAAATATGCAGGGAAAAGGAACGTTTAAGAGAAGATATAGACAACATAATAGACATATCCGTTAAATCCCTCTTAGAGTCAGGCTTCTACAAATGGCTTACGCCCACATTGGATGCTGTTAAGCTGGCCTTCAAGTTAAGGATGCTAGGGCATAGGGACAATGTAGATAACCTTCTCTACGCAACATCTGTGGAGAAAGAGATGCTGCTCCTCACGATGGACGAAAACTTCAAAAAATTCCTGTTGCAAAACAACTTCAAAGTCGATAATCTAGTAAGTCACGAAAACCTTCTAAAAAGGTTAGGTGAGATGGGTTAAATCTTAAGGCTTGTGAGTTAAAAGATCTTATGTCCTTCTCAACAGACTGCTGGTCATCCATCAAGAACCGCTAGATATTACTTGAAAGTTCGCCTGTAAACCTAGGCGGTAAAACGCTCCGATAGAGCTAGTGTGTTGAATAACTAGGGTTGTATAGTCTGTAAGTGTTGTTTCTGCGAGCTGCTTTCTTTATGATTCCATTTTTATGAAGAGGTTGTAGGTTTTCTAAGCATGGAGCCCTTGACTTTTGGTGAGGAGTTCTTTCTCACCTTTATTATAGGCTCTACGCCTCTCTCTGTAAGGGGTATGAAGTTTGCTCTTGAGTCGTAGGCTGTAGCAGCATACACCTTCTCTATTACACTCTCTCAGATGCCTTCTCTATAAGGTGCTTGAACACCTTAGAGTCTCCTACAGACTCATCCATACCCTCAACATCAAACCTCCTCAAAGAGTCAAGAACCCTTCTGCTGAAGAAGCTAACCTCCTCACTAAAGCGTCATTAGACCAATCACGAGACATAACCGTAGGCTCATAAAGCTATCCAGATCACAGCAGGGCAACAACCCTAGAACATCGACTCAAACATAGTTTTGCAACAAAGCAGATTAAGTAAAACGTAAAAATAAGTTAAACCAACCCCACACTAACGAGCTCCGGTGGTGTAGTCCGGTCAAGCATAGCGGCCTTACCTACAAGGGGCCAGTCGAGTCGCTGATCGCGGGTTCAAATCCCGCCCGGAGCACTGACTTCAATCACGCGTGGGGCTTGGTGAATTAATGGTGCTTTTGTCTACAGTGTATCGTCTTGTGTTTCTTGAAGCCAATATTTGTTTTAGCTGAAATCTTTATAATCTACGACAATGTCGTAGATTATGATGGTGCATAAGGCTGTATCAGGTTTTTCGCAGGGGCAGGAGGAGTTTCTTGAATTAGTATATAGGTTGACCGCTTCGGGTGGGGTTGCTAGAACAAGTGTTCTTGCTGACGAATTGAAGAGTACTTTGGGTACTGTCACGAATCTTGTAGAGAGGCTTGAGAAGAAGGGGCTTGTATCTCATCAACCATATAGAGGCGTCATTTTAACCAATAAGGGTAGGCTTGTTGCCTCTAAGATCGTTGAGCGGCATAGGTTGCTGGAGCGTTTCTTAACAGATTTTCTGAAGATTCCATCTGAACGTGCCCATAAGTATGCTTGTAGAATGGAGCACTCTGTTGATAAAGAGGTGGTTGGCGCTATCGCTAATCTACTATCTAACCAAAGGTTGGGTTGATCTTAATGGCATCTACCCGCGAACTAAGAGAGCTTCTTGAAATCATAACTTCAATAGACCCTGAGAGTAGAGGCTCTACACTAAGCAGCATCGCAGCCAAATTAGGTTGGCCGATTGGTAAGACTTTAGAAAGGTTGAAGGAGGGTTTAGATAGCGGTTTTCTTGAGCAGCAGAACTCCCTTTTCAGACTCACCGAAAAAGGCGTTAACGAAATCTTAACACATAGAGCACAATACGTTCACGATAACATACTGCATAGAAGCAGGTTGACTACGCTTATAGAGCGGCTGAGGGGAAGATTCGGTAAAGACGTGAGGGAACACCTTCGAAGCGCACATAGGTTGGACGAAGAGGCCTCTAATATCTTTCAACAGAATCTTCAAGCATTCGAAGGGCAGGTTGAGGGGGTTGTTCCTCTGACTGAGTTAAAGAGTGGTGAGAGCGGAGAAGTCGCGTTCGTTATCGCTGGTAGAGGCCTGCTCGCTAGGCTCGCAGCCATGGGTCTAACACCTAAGGTGAGGGTCAGGGTTGTCAGATCAGCTCCATTCCGAGGACCTATCGAAGTATCACTTAGAGGTGTTTCGATAATAGTGGGTTATGGTGTGGCTTCAAAGATCTATGTAAGGCGGGTGTGAATGTTAAATAGTGCGGCTCAGCAGAAGCATCTAACAATAGCGCTTATAGGGAACGCAAATGTAGGTAAATCCGCTATATTCAACCAGCTCACAGGGTTAAATCAAGTTGTATCAAACTGGCCGGGTAAGACCGTTGAGAAGGCTGAAGGGACACTCCACTTTCAGAACTATATGATTAAGGTTGTAGATTTACCTGGCATCTACTCTCTCTCAACCTACTCGGTAGAAGAGTTAGTGACTAGAGAGTATTTGGTAGAGGAGAAGCTTGATGTTGTTGTAAATGTTGTCGACGCATCTGCTCTTGAACGAAACCTCTACCTAACACTGCAGCTACTTGAGTTAGGTCTACCGTTGGTCATAGCCTTAAATCAAGTCGACTTTGCTGCGAAGAAGGGTTTGAGGGTAGATGTTCAAAGGCTTTCTGAACTTCTTGCTGTACCTGTTGTACCAACAATTGCTGTGACAGGCTCAGGTATAAGTGAGCTGCTGGAGGCGTCGATTAAAGTAGCTAGGGAAGGTAGAAGCAGATCCTCTGTAATAAAGTATGGTAAGGAAGTTGAAGAGCATCTCAGCAAACTCTCTACGGTGCTCAAAGAGAGGCTCCCCAACTTAACCTCAAAGTATTCTGCTAGATGGTTGGCGATAAAACTCTTGGAGAAGGACCCTGTTGTGGCTGAGTTAGTTAAGCGTGAAAAGGTTGGCCAACAGGTTCAAGCATTAGCTGAAGCGATCATAGAGCATTTAGAGAAGCTGCACGGTGAAAGCTCAATTTTTATTGTCGCATCCGAAAGATACGGTGTAGCCAGCAAAGTAGCTGGTGAAGTGGTTGAGGTTACATCACCACCTAGGCTCTCCTTTGAGGAAAGACTAAGTGATCTAACCGCACGCGGAGTAGTCGGCTACACCATACTCGTTACCATCTTCACCTGCACCTTCTCAACCATATTCTACATAGGAGGTTTTCTCGTTTCCTATCTTGAGACCTTCTTTGGCACCCTATTCCTACCGATGGTGGAAAGTTTTCTAAGCGCTGCTGCACCTATCTGGGTCACGCTTATCGTGGATGGTGTGCTGGGCGGTGTAGTAGCTGGGTTGACTGTAGTCTTACCATATATTGTCCCCTTCTATCTGATTCTGGCTGTGCTTCAAGATAGCGGCTACCTTCCTAGGGCAGCTTTCCTTATGGATCACTTTATGCATAAAATCGGATTACACGGTAAAGCTTTCATCCCCATGCT
>CALJAQ010000064.1 GCA_938029515.1 uncultured Nitrososphaerales archaeon | reverse complement strand
TGTTCGAAACCCCTCTCATCAACCAAGTTACCACTATCATCGATGATAGCGCATAGCAACCACTCTTATCCAACCCACAAAACAAGGCGTTCACACAATGCCTTAAACACCTCCCACCTCAAACCCCCATCACATCAAGATGAGGTGAATGAAAATAGACAAAAATCGCTGATGTAAACTTGAGATAGAATTTAGTCCATTTTTGTCTAAGCTTGAACCCATTATCCTGACAAGCTCCCGAGGTTCGCAACCGCTAAAGATATTATACCCCTTCTACCGCTTTTGTATAGAAGGACATAGATTGATATTAAGGTGTGAAGTCTGCGGAAACCCGATATATGGGGCAGTGAACACAGTTCAGATAGATGAAAGCACGTTGCAGGTCTGCTCAAACTGCGCCCGCCTAGGTAAACCGACGCGCCAGACGAAAAAGGGCGGTGAATCACTCTTTAAACCTCCTTCACCTAAACCGACTAAACGAGATAGAATAGTAGATGAATTAGAACTGAAAGAAGACTACCACAAGATAATCAAGCAGACTCGCGAAAAACTAGGGCTATCCCAAGAAGCCCTCGGGAGAAAGATCAATGAAAAACCCTCAGTCATAAAGCTGCTTGAAAGCGGTAAACTTAAACCCGACAACATGCTTGCTAGAAAACTTGAACACTTTTTAAAGGTTCAACTTCTTGTACCCGCGGTAGAAGAAGAATTCTAAAGGAGCTTAAGGCATGAGTCTTCTTAAGCGAGCCATTCTAGTAACTTACCCTTACCAATTCAACATTCACGAAGCAAAAGAGCTGGCCAAAGCAGCTGACTACGAAGTCGTTGAAGTGGTGAAGCAGAGGTATCTGATGCACAGCAAATACGGTCTTGGTTCAGGGAAGGCAGAAGAGCTTAAAAGGATCGTGTCAGAAAAAGGCTGCAACGCCGTGCTCTTTGATGAAAGCTTAAAGTCTGTTCAGATCTACAACCTTGCCAAGCTTACTGGTGTTGAGATAATAGATAGAGAGAAGCTTATTTTGGAGATCTTCGCTAAACGGGCATCGAGTCGCGAGTCAAAGCTTCAGGTTCGGCTGGCTGAACTTGAATACGAGATGGCAAGGGCTAAGGAGAAGGTAAGGTTGGCCAAGCTCGGTGAACAACCTGGATTCTACGGGTTAGGTGGCTACGAAGTAGAGGTGTATTACCGCGCTATAAAGCGGATGGTCGCCTCCATAAAAGAGAAGCTGATGAAGGTGAGAAAGCATAGAGCACTCTATAGGCAGAGGCGGCTCAAGCTAGGGATGCCGACTATCTCCCTAGCAGGATATACTGGTGCTGGAAAGACGACTCTCTTTAACCTCTTAACGCACGAAGATAAAGAGGTAGCAGACAGCGTATTCACCACCCTAATCACCTCAACTAGATCAATAACCCTCCCATACGGCAAAGCGCTGCTATCTGACACAGTTGGCTTCATAAGCAGACTACCAACATACATGATAGAAGCCTTCAAATCTACATTAGAAGAAATGACCTACGCAAACCTAGTCCTACTGCTTCTCGACGGCAGCGACCCACCAGCAGAGCTGCATAGAAAATATGAAAGCTGTACAACAGTGCTTTCAGAAATAGGAGTACCTGTGGAAAAAACGTTAATAGTCTGTAACAAATCTGACCTATGTAGTAAGGAGGAGATTGAGGAGAAGATCGGCGCTCTACCTACTAACATAAGTGAAGTAGTCTTTATTTCAGCAAAGATGGGCATAGGCATAAAGACCTTAACCGACTTAATCGACGCTAGACTGTTTGGCACACGAAAATTAATCAAAGAAGCGGTTTAGGTCAAAATGTAAGTGGATTAGATGATGAAGCCTCAATGCTGGGTACTGCGATTAGGGCATAGGTTTGTTAGAGACGACAGATTGACTACACACGTCGGCCTAGTCGCTAGGGCATTCGGAGCTTCAGGTATATCTATCGTAGGCGGTGAAGAATCAGTTAAAGCGTCTATAGACAAGGTTACAGAGAGATGGGGCGGCCCGTTTACAGTAGAGTTAGTGGAAGATTGGCGTACCGTAATCAAAAGGTGGAAGAATGAGGGGGGCGTTGTGGTACATCTAACGATGTATGGAATTCCGGTAGATGAGGTGATTGATGAGATACGCTCGGCAGACAGAAAGCTGCTAGTAATAGTCGGTGCAGAGAAGGTGCCTAAAGAAGTTTTTTACGAAGCTGATTATAACGTAGCAATAGGAAACCAGCCTCACTCCGAAGCAGCTGCGTTAGCGATATTCTTAGATCGCCTGTACAGAGGAGAAGAGTTTAAAACCAAGTTCAACAATTCTAAATTAAGGATAATGCCAAGCAGTAGAGGAAAGAAGGTAGTCTCCGTAGAGGAAAGGATCGGTGGTGAAAATGAAGATAGAGTATGAAGACCCTTTGGTGAAGATCGCTGGTCTACTTGGAGGGGAAGAGTACATCAAAGTAGCACGAGCCCTACTCAACAACGAAGATTCAACCGATGAAGAGATAGCGAGTGCAACAGGTCTAAAGATCAACACAGTCAGAAGAGTGTTATACAACCTTTTTGGAAGGTCGTTAATAAGCGGGATAAGGGTTAGAGACCTTAAGCGAGGATGGTACGTCTACAGATGGAGGGCGCAAAGAGAGCAGGTAGACGGGTTTATCGAAGCGCAGAAGCGGAAGCTGCTCGATAGGTTGAGGCAGAGGCTAGCCTACGAAGAGCAGCACGAATTCTACCACTGCAACAACCCAAACTGCGTAAATAAGACCTTCGAGCAGGCGATCGAGAGCTTCTTCAAATGTTCAATCTGCGGCGCCCCGCTCACGCGGGTAAATAACGAAGAGATAATAAGGCTGCTAAAGTGGAAGATCGATCATATACAATCAGAAACATAGCGTCAAGGATTTAAGTATCTGTAAAATCACCCCTTAGATAGCGGGGTGGGGAAGCCAGACATACTGTGGGCGAGGTTATCCCGGCGGGCTCATAACCCGCAGAGCGGTCGTTCAAATCGACCCCCCGCTACCAAACGTATCTTCGCTCAGTATGCTTTTTTGTAAAAATTTACCCTTCTTTGATGTGGTAGGTTGGGCTTAGGTCGTTCTTTATGCTGTTAGGGTGTTGTAGCTGGGGTGTTTGGTCTTATCTTCTGTGGTATGTGGTGGATGTGTGGATTGTATGAGCTCTTCTAGCGTTCTCTTCGTGGTTGGGTTGCAGGTTTAGCCATTCATCTCAGTCTATAGCTTACGCTATTCTTCAAAGCCTTTGGTCTAAGGAAGGTCATTACGGTCTTGGCTCTGGGGTATGAGCCTCTTGCCTTGCATGGAAAGTTCTTCCTGGGTTTTATTGCAGCCCCAGCCTTTAAGGGGTGGAGGGGTAAGTTGGCTCTCGGATCGTATGGTTTGTGGGCATACACCTTCAGTACGGATCCCTTCTCTGATATCTGCTCGATTAGGGCTTGAGCTCCTTGTGGTGCCTACAGACTCGCTCATTATCTTCTCCGATTTGGTATCAACTGTTGTGTGGAGCTTCACATAGCATCTCCTCTTTCACTTCTATCTACCCGATCTCTTCTATTCGACACCTTGTAGCCTATACTATCTATGGAGAGCACGTAAAACGAAGGATCAAGGTCTATGGGTATGGTGAGCTTCCTCACCATCCTATTCAAAGTCGAGTAGTCAGGCACAGCTATACTCCACACCTTTGATAGCATTTGAGCTAGACCGTCTGTCTGGCGGTAGTGGAGCTTAAAGTCTGAGCGTATCAATGCAAGGGTGGTGATCAGGCGATTCGGAAAGGATGCCTACTCACTTTCCTACCTTCAACAACCGAACCCCTTCAGAGACTTAAGAATCCTCTTGCTGGAGAAGCAGATCTCCTACACCAAAGCACCATTTACAGCTGAACTAACCCTTAGACATAACCCCCAGCAAAGGCAAAAGCCGATAACCTCCCATGACAACCAACCCAGACAAACAAGTCAATTATGCAACAAAGCACAAGTAGTGTGTTGAATAACTAGGTTTGTGTAGTCTGTGTTTCTGTGTGCTGCTTTCTTTATGTCTCATTTTTATGGCGAGGTTGTGGGTTGAGGCTTTGAAGAAGGGTTCGTTGACGATGTTTCTCCACCTGGTGGGTGAGGTGTATTCTCCGATGTTTCTTTTGAATGTGGGGTGGCTGATTCAGCTACCCATTTGAGCCATGTTTCTTCTATTGGTTTGGGTCTTTGAGTTGCTTATGGCTTGTTTTCTAGGCATGCAGCCTTGGCTTTTGTGGATTGTTTCTTTCTCACCTTATTATAGGCTCTATGCGCCTCTCTGTAAGGGGTGTGAGGTTTTCTCTTGAGTCGTAGGCTCCTATCACCTTTCTGCCTTCGATGATGCCTTCTTCACTAAGTGTTTGAGTATCCCTTTTATCTGAAGCGTCTTCTCTACTCTCCTTCATTGATAGTGTCTGCTTTGCCTTTAGCGCAAGCTGAATCTTGATGAAACCACTTCTAACCCTCCACTTCTACCTTACCCACTCTACTCTCTAAGACCTTTATGCCTAAAGAATCTACGCTATTGTTACATCTTAATCAGGCCTATGAAGCTATCAGGCTCAACCTCCATCCTCGACACATATGGTTGTATAGTCTGAAGCCTACAACTTGGTTGGTCAACGCTTTGTGAAGCCTTTAAGCTGCCTAAAGGGCAAGAGGTATGCGTGAATCACAGCAAGAAGCCTGATTCAAGGTACCTGAAAACTGCACCATCCTAACCATCATTCATAACCTTAAGCTCACTAAACCAGCCTACTACAAAACACATATTCAATAAAACCTCACCCCCCACCAGAGCATCATTACACCCATTCCAACACCTATCAGACAACACACCATTAAAGAGCAGAAGAAGCAAATCTAAAACACAACAACTCTAGACAAACAACTCAGTTACTCAACACACCATGTTACTGGGCTCGTTGTAATATTCTTTGTGCTGAAGGGCAGCTTTGCTTGCTTATTGAGGGGCTTGTTGACGCTTCATCCTCTTGGTGGTGAGGGAGCGCAAAGCGGTGGGAAGAGATACAACCAATCAAAGCAGATGTAGAGAGGAGGCCAAGAGTCGATGACAGGCAACACTAGATGCAATCCTCTACATCCTCAGCACCGGTTGTAGGTGGAAAGACCTTCAGAAGACCCGGTACAGCCAACACTACACACATCTTGGCTGGAGAGCTGGGGTGAGGCGTCTTGAAGAGGATGGGGTGTTTGCGCCTGATGATTTACTCAGCAGTTCACTTTAGCCTTCTTCATGTGATACATAATCTGGTGTGGTGTAATGAATGTCTGGGTCGCACATAAGCTTAAGAATATCTTTTTACAGCTTTGGTGTGGTATAGGTTGATGAAGCTGCTTGTGAGCGTTAGATCGCTTAAAGAGGCTAAAGAGGCGGTAGAGGGAGGGGCTGACATTGTGGATGTGAAGAATCCGGGTGAAGGAGCGCTTGGTGCAAGTACTCCAAATCTTGTATTTAAGATCCGCTCCAAATTAAGAAATGTTGAGTTAAGTGCTACATTGGGAGACTTACCCAACCTTCCAGGTACAGCTTCGTTTGCTGCTTTTGGCGCTGCTATGGCTGGTGCTGACTATGTTAAGGTTGGTTTGTTCGGTTCTACAACGTTAAGCGATGCGATTAGGCTTAGCAGTAAGGTGGTGAAGGCTTGTAGAGGCACAGGCTCCAAAGTCGTCTTGGCAGCGTATGCGGACTATAAGAGGTTTAATGGTCTTAATCCTCTGCTGCTTCCTAAGGTTGCTTCGGCATCTGGTGCTGATGGTGTGCTTGTAGATGTGCGGCGTAAAGACGGCGGTTGTGTGTTTGATTACCTAACTAAAGGTGAGTTGATGAAGTTAAGCGCCGAAGCCTGTGGGCTGGGGCTTATCTCCGCTTTAGCTGGAGGGCTGAATGCTGCTGATGTACGGTGTGTTCAACGCTTGGGTTTCCATATCTTCGGAGTGAGAAGAGCAGTGTGTAGAGTTATGCGTAACGGTTCAAGGGTGTTAGATCGCAGCCTCGTCGCTACGCTACATAGGTTGATAAGAGAGGTTAAGAAAACAATAACCTAACTGCTTTTAATGCTCTGCTTTATTCTTTTTAGAGATAGTGGGATAGACATACAGAGCAGACCCAGGATCAGATAAGGTGCTTTTGGCTCGATAGTTTCAGCGATGAAGCCTGAGAATATGGGGCCGCTTGTGAAACCCACGCCTAGTATTGACTCATACACCCCTACGCCTCTACCTAACAGTTCTTGTTTAACCCCTTTTAGAGCCAAGTTGAATGAAAGTGGAAATATGAAACCCAACGAGAAACCCATTATTATGAGGCTTAATGCGAAGGATAGCAGCGTTTCAGCGAAGAACATTACTATGCAGCTCAAAGCCAAGGTAAGTGAAAAGGATGTCAGGGCTAAGATGTCCCTATTACCTACTTTATGTGAAGATAGCAGAGCGATAACCCTTGCTACACTAACCAAGGAGAAGAGAACCCCTACTTCAGAAGCGGTGTAGCCCAGCAGTGAAAGATAACCTGGTAGGATTGAGACAACCGTGCTGAAGAATGCGCTATAAGTTACTACAATTGGAGCAACCTTGAATATGTTAGATAAGCTGTTAGATTGGTTAACAGATGCTGGAACCCTAGCAGCCATCCTGTAAGCTGGTATAACAAACAAAATCACCACGAGAAGCGCAGCAACCATAGGTGATGAGGATATTAAAAATGTCTGCCTTAACCCTAGAATCTGCGCTAAAAACCCTCCTAACAGCGGGCCTATTATCATACCTATGGTTGTAGCCGCTCCGAAAGAACCTATCTTCGAAACTCTTGTTATTTCTGGTGAGATGTCTGCGATAAGCGCTTCTATAACCGGCCAGTAGAAGCCTATAGCTAAGCCTCCAACCACTCTAATGAGCAGCAACTCTGCTACTGTGTCTGCTAGAGCTATGGTTGCTGTTGCGAGGATGTTAACCACTAAGCCGGCTGAGAGCAAGTATGCTTTGTTCATTTTATCCGAGAGCCAGCCTGAGAGTAGAGGAAAGAAGATGTAGAGGGCGCTTCCAACCATGCCTATCAGACCGAGTTCATAGTAGTTCGCCTTAAGCGATGTAGCATATACTGGAATAAGGTAGACGCTTGCACCATACCCTAAGGCGTAGAGGAATGCTGATAGGTAGAGAGCTGCGTACAGCTTAGATTTAAGCATCAAGTAGCCCACTGTTATGTTATTATCTTATCTAGCGCACCCCTCTCTAAACCATTCTTGATCTCTCTAGCTATTCTGCGGCCCATACTCATGGGTTCGTCGTAGATTAGTTTAGAGTAGGGTGATCCGTCTATGTAGAGGTTGGTTCCAGCTACTATCCGAGCTGAAAACTCAAATGGCACAAACGAGCCGTTATCAGTATAGACGCCCTCGATGCAGAATGGGCCTATCATCCCTGGGGGGACATTCTTCTTAGACGCCTCCACGAAGGCTTCACCTATTTCATATGCTTCATCTAGTAGAGACTCTCTTAGCACTAAAGGTATGTTGCCTACCACAATGTAGGTTAGGGGTATGTTTAGATTGATCTGATACTTTGCCGGTATCCTACCTATAGAGTCAACGCTGGTCTCATATCTTCGATCTATGCCTAGAAGCTCCACCTTCTCTTCAAGCGGAGAGTAGAAGTATTGGAAGTAGATTGGGACGCCTACACAATACTCCTGTATGTAGAAGTCTTCTTCACTCTTCACCAACCCTGACGCCTTAAGCTTCTCTGCAAAGCTGTTAAACTCTTCTCTGCTTGACACAAGAAAGTAGCCTCTACCACCAGCAGCCCCTGGCAGCTTCACTATACACAATCTATCTATCTCCTCAGGTTTGAGCTGAGGAGGAGGCTCTAACCCAGCTTCTCTCATCAACCTCTCTTTCAACCTTCTATCTGCCTCCCACCTTAGGATCCATCTGTTGCCGAAGAGGGGGACCTTCAACGCTCTCTCAACGAGGTCTACACCTACTTCTGAAATAAGAGTGCCGTGTGGGATTAGGATGGAATCTTCTTTTAGGAGCTCCTCTTGCTTCTCTGCTTGAATAACTTCATCGAACCTCTCCACTAAGATGGTCTTCTCGATGAAGTTGAATCTTCTATAGAGGTTAGCGCGCTTCTTTAGGCAGATGAGAAGTGTATGCAGCCCTTCATCTTTAGCTCCTTTAAGCAGCTGTAGAGCACAGTGTGAACCTAACGTAGCTATAGTCTTCAAGTAACTACATCACCCAGTCTTCCAGCTCTTATAGCCTCCTTTACCTCCATCGCGATTCTGCGGCCCGTCGATACGTTCTGACCAAAGAGATACTTTGAGTAGGGTGAGGTGGTTGATATAATCGGGCTTCCTGGGACTCGTGGTGAAACGTCGTAGACAACTATCTCCAGATCCTTTGTTACCGCTGACTGAAGTGCGAAAGGGCCTATTATGCCTGGTGGAAACAGTCGCTTTGATGCCTCCACGAATCTTTCTCCAGCTTCGAGGACTTTCTCGAGCATAGATTCTCTTATGGTCGCTGGTGTGTGCCCTATTTCTATATTCTGTAGTGGTATATTGATCTCTAGTTGCTGCCTTGCTGGTAGTGTGACGTAATCAAATAAGTCGGTCTGTAGTCTGCGGTCTATGCCTAGAAACTCGACTCTGTTTAAGATAGGTGAGTAAAAGTAGTTGAAGTTGAAGTATGTGCCTATAACGAGCTCCTCTATCTTAGCTGCTGCGAGATCTTCTTCAGATATTATGCCTTTCTCCACCCTCTCCTTTACCTTCATATAGTAGTCTTTTGGACTAGTAGCCATAAAGAAGGCGCGTTCTATCTTCCTCCTCGCTTCGTGAACCTTGACTATCACTGGGCGATCTATCTCTTCAGCGCTCTTGAAGACTCGAGGAAACTTTATGCCAGCATGCTCGAGTATGTGATATTGGTTTAGAGGCGCGCCCCTCTCTTCAGACCTAAGCATCCATCTATTCCCAAAGATGGGGACCTCAAAGACCCTCTCTATTGAATCGTAGTCGACGTAGGTTGTGAAGGATCTATGTGGCACAAACACGGTGTTTCGAGCTTTAAGTTGCTTCTGGACTTCCGGTTTTGTGATGTCGCTGAAGCGTTTGAGCACTATAACCTCATCTACTATTCTCTTGTAAAAGAGGTATGGCTTCGCTCGCCCTTCTTGGCATACTATGACGGTTCTGAAACCCTCGTCTTTGGCTCCGTCGGCTATATCTAGAGCTGAGTGGCTTCCTAGTGCGCCTATCGATATATTCTCTAAATCGTAAGATTTGATTATAGCGTTTATGGTATTTTGATCGATCATCAAGTCCACGCCACGATGCTGCTAATAGATCAGAATAACCCCTTTAAAGAGTTATTTACATAACACTCTTAATCTTCTTTGCGAACTCTAATCCATCTTTGAAGCTCCAAGGTGATGTTAGTGAGATGCCGACGCCTTCATTAAATAGAGTCTGAACAAGCTGTATTGCAAGATCTTCGTCTGGCTGCCACTTTAAACCCATCTTTGTGGCTGAGGTTAGGTTTCTTGGGCTTGGTGCGAGCAGCGTTGCTGAAAGCTCTATGTTATTTGCTTTACATACATCTCTGAGCCATAGGATCTGCTGCGCATCTGTTATTATCTGAGTTATGAAGCCGTCTGGTTTGGATTCAAGCTTTCTCTCTATGTTCACTTTATCTTGTTGAATCTTGGCTGATAAATATATCTTCGGCAAGCTGGTCGAGGGGGTAAACTGACGTACTATTTTAAGTAGATGTGATGGGTAGTTTCTGTAGCTTGAGCCGAAGATGGGTTTGTCTCCGTAGACGAGCAGCACCCCATCTAACCTAGCGACAGAAGCTTCGCTAACAACTTTAAAAGATTGGTGCAAAAGATAGTCGCAAGTCCTTATACTGCATCCCACCCATAGCTCAGGTATTAACCTCTTCACACTAGCAGCGGTGAAGACGCTAGGTAGTCTAGGTATGCCGATGACTGAGCTTGTGACAAGAACTCTGTCTACAACACCCTTTAAGCATTCAACTCTGCTGTAGAGTGATGTAAGGGATCTCTCCAGCTCCAAGGGGGAGGCGCCGATTATCTTAGGCGGCGCCAGCTCATATTCAAGTGTGGGCAAGTCTCCACTATTAAGAGTTGAAGAACTGGCCTATGAACCTTTATCATATAGGGCATGGTTAACTTTTAAAACGCCTTCTACAGTGGTGTAGGTGACCAAGTATGGCAAAGAGAATCTATATGTTCGACGAGGGTGATGGGAAGAATAAGAAGCTACTAGGTGGGAAAGGCGCTGGATTATGTGAAATGACTCAGCTCAGGTTACCTGTGCCGCCTGGCTTCACGATAACTACAGAAGCGTGTAAAGAGTATTATGCTAACGGTAGACGGCTGAAATCGTGTTCAGCACCACCAC
>CALJAQ010000063.1 GCA_938029515.1 uncultured Nitrososphaerales archaeon | reverse complement strand
ATATAACAAGGGAGAAAAAGGTGAAGACCATAGTCAGCCTAAACCCGATAATGGTTGATGGCACAGGTATGTGTGGAGGATGTAGAGTAGAGGTAGGAAGAGAAGTGAAGTTTGCTTGCGTAGACGGCCCAGAATTTGATGGGCATTTAGTTGACTTTAAACAGCTGATGGGAAGGTTAAGAATGTATGAGAAGCAGGAAAAGGAGGTTCTCACAGCATCATGATGAGTAAGAAAGAGATTAAGAAGAATAGGGTTCCAATAGCAAAACAAGACCCTTCAGTTAGGGTTAAGAACTTTAATGAGGTCGTTCTAGGATATAAGCCAGAGCAAGCTGTTGAAGAAGCAAGTAGATGCTTACAATGTGGAGATCCAAAGTGCGTTGAAGGCTGCCCAGTCGGCGTCGACATCCCGAGCTTCGTAAAACTGTTAAGAGAAGGCGACTTCGGCGGCGCCATCAGAAAAATAAAGGAGAAGAATAGCTTACCTGCCATCTGCGGTAGAGTCTGCCCACAAGAAACCCAGTGTGAAAAGTACTGTGTTATGGGTAGAAGGTGGGAGCCTATATCAATAGGTAAACTTGAAAGGTTTGTTGCAGATTATGAGAGACAGCAGGGTGTTAAAGTAGAGCAAGTGGCGTCTGTAAAGAAGGGTAGAGTAGCCTGTGTAGGGTCTGGGCCTGCAAGTCTCACGTGTGCAGCAGACTTAGCGAAGATGGGGTATGATGTCACAATCTTCGAAGCCTTACATACTCCTGGTGGAGTACTCATGTATGGTATTCCAGAATTTAGGCTCCCTAAGAAGATCGTTCAGGAAGAAGTGGATTATGTGAAGTCGCTCGGTGTGAAAGTAGTGTGCGACGTAATTATAGGTAAGACGTTGACGATAGATGAATTGTTTAACTTGGGGTATGATGCTGTGTTTATCGGCAGCGGAGCTGGCTTACCAAAGTTTTTGGGGATAGAGGGAGAGAATCTAAACGGGGTATACTCAGCTAATGAATTTCTTATAAGAGCTAATCTGATGAGGTCGTATAAGTTTCCTAAATATCATACCCCAATACATGTGGGTAAGAAGGTTGCTGTTATAGGCGGTGGGAACGTTGCGATGGACGCTGCAAGAGTGGCTCTGAGGATGGGTGCAGAAGAGGTTCACGTAGTATACAGAAGAAGTGAATCTGAGATGCCGGCTAGGAGGGAGGAGATAGAAAACGCAAAAGAGGAGGGTGTTAAATTTGATTTCCTCGTAAACCCAGTTAAAATAGTTGGGGATGACTGGGTTAGGGGCTTAGAGTGCATAAGGATGGAACTCGGCGAACCAGATGAATCTGGCAGGAGGAGGCCTATACCAATACCTAACTCAAACTTCATTCTAGAATGTGACTGCGTTATAGTAGCAATAGGTCAAAGCCCAAACCCACTTATACCTAAGACTACAGAGGGTTTAAAGATCGGCGTGCACGGAAATATTATCGTGGATGGTGATGGGCGAACTTCACGAAGAGGGGTATTCGCTGGAGGAGATATATCGAGCGGAGAGGCAACGGTTATAGCCGCTATGGCTGCCGGAAAGAAGGCGGCGAAAGCCATAGATTTATACATAGAGAAGGGGGTAGGATGGTAACCTTAGTCATACCTTCTTAGCCATATAAGGCCCCTCTAGTCTGTAGCCTTGTACTGCATAGTAAGCGCGTACCCCAATAGCACTCGTTACCAGAATCTTTCTGCAGCCAAATTCTTGCGCCGCCTCTTCAGCTTTAGAGAGAAGTCTCTTTCCTAAGCCTCTGTGCTGCCAAGCATTCTTTCTCCTAACCCCTAAAGGTAGGGCTTCACCGTATACGTGAAGTTCCCTCACAAGAGCTGTCTTCTCACTCTTCACTTCTCCTCTATGGGCTTTATTTGATGTAATCCTTACTCTGATAAAGCCTAGAATTGTGTCTGTTGGAGGATGTTCATATGATAGGAAGAGCTCTATCCCTTCAGCTGCCTCATACTCTCTTCTTAGCAGTTTGATTTCAGATTCGCTTATCTTTACGTTCTTAAGCCCTACTTCCCTGCATCTTATGCACCTGCATCTTAACCCTCTTCTCCTCATCTCTTGCTGCACGACTTCTCTTAAGTTGCCATTTTTGACGCCTGCTACTATCTGGCTTGCCGGTATCTCTCTCTGTATACGCATGATTCTAATCCAAGGCGGTGTGACAGCTTTCACTGAGGAAAGCAGATTTACAGCTTCGCTGAGATTATATGGCTTATATTCCCCTTTTAGGTAGAGTTTATAGAGTTGAGTGCCTTCTGTCACGACTGTTGGATATATCTTAAGCATATCTGGCTTAAACCGAGGGTCTTGAAAGAGCATCTTAAAGTGGCTAAGATCTTTCTCTACATCCGATTTTGGTAAGCCTGGCATCATGTGGGCAACTATCTTTAAGCCGGCATCTCTCGCTAATTGGAAAGCTTCAGCTACATCTTTAACTGAATGTCCGCGGTTAACAAATCTATAGACCTCGTCATCGAGTGTCTGAACTCCTATCTCAACTCTTGTGACCCCGTAGCTGAGCATCAAGTTGATGTGCTCCTCTTTGCAGTAGTCTGGTCTAGTCTCTACGGTGAAGCCGACGTTTCTTATTTTAGCGTGCTCAGCTTTAGTCAACGCTTGCTCAAGCGTCTCTGAAGGCTTTCCGTTTAATGCGTCAAAGCAGCCCTTAACAAATCTAATCTGCTCTTCTTCTGGTAAAGAGGTGAATGTGCCGCCTATTATCACCAGCTCAACCTTATCAACGCTATGCCCTATCTGCTTTAGCTGCCTCAGTCTAGTATTAACTTGCAGATAGGGGTCGTAGAAGTTCTCCTTAGCCCTTATTGATGAAGGTTCAAATCCGGTGTAGCTCTGTGGTGTACACTTCTCTACTCCGCCTGGGCAGTAGATGCAGACGCCATGGGGGCAGGGGTGAGGTGCAGCCATAACAGCGGCAACCACGATTCCACTCGCACTTCGCACCGGCTTGATTTTAAGCCCACTCCACCTTTTAAGCTCCTCCTCAGGTAGTGCATTTAGTATTTGTCTTAATCCTATAAGCCTATTTAATCCATATTTCTTTGAAACAGCCTTCTGGTGTTGGATGAGCCTCTTTGCCGTTAGCTTTGGTTCTGATGAAATGATCTGGGCTAGATCTTTAAGCGCCGCTTCATACGCTCTGCTCCCCTCCGTTGTTTTGGCTTCGGGTTGCAACCTGTATCCTGCTATTGAGCTTTTAGTGGCTTGGGTTATTTTAAGTTAAGTTTATCGGTATGTGTAAAGTAGCCTATTACAGAGTAGGTTTGAGTGGGGATATAGAGTTTGAGCTGCTTGAAAGCAAGCCGGTGGGGGGCGACACCGTAGTCTTTAGGCTGGAGGACGGCGCTATAGTCAAGATCAGAGTAGATATAGATAGAGCGGGTGTTGCGATCAACTACAAAAACCCAGACGGTTCACCTCACTACAACATAACTGTATCAAACAAAATCATCATAATCCCTCCAGGCAAAAGGTATCGTCTACCTAAAGAGCAGATTCAACCAACTCAGCAAGCTAAAGATGCGAAGAGCGAGCCATACGGCTAAGAGGCGACTTAATGGTGGATGCATTAGAAGAGATCTTCAGGCTGCAGAAAGAGTATATGTCGGCTTTTAGCTTCGAGCGCTACCCCCAGAGCCTAGAGAAGCGTATCTCAGCTCTCTGCACAGCCATAATTCATGAAGCAGCAGAGCTGCAAGACCTAACAGCCTGGAAGTGGTGGAAGGCGTTCAAAGAATTCGAAGTGGAGAGAGCAAAAGAGGAGCTAATAGACATCCTACACTTCCTCGTACAAGCCTGCATAGAGATAAACCTAACGCCAAACGATATATTAAACCTATATCGTGCAAAGAACTCTGTGAACCGAAAGAGGGCGCAAAGCGGCTACTAAAGATGTAACTTAACATTAATTAACCAAGGTAACACAAACTTAGGTGACACGTAAACTGATAATGTAGCCTTTACCACCCCTTACACACATATGCCCTTCGAAGCCATCTGCGGCAACTGTGGTGAAACGCTATACTGGGGTATGGATCTAACCTCCCCGAGAGAAGTTCTAAAGATGAAGCGTGGCATATGCTACAAATGTGGCGTCAAACTTTCAACCGACTACACATTAGAGATCATAAGATATGGCGCGTATACACCGACAATAAAAAGCGCATCTGTCAAGCGCAGGGCTGCAGCTGAGTCTGAATAGATAGCCTTAAGAAACTAGTCTTAACCAACACTTGCGTTGATGAACTACGAGGAGATCATAAGGCTGATGCTTGAGCGGGGCTTCTTGCTACCCAGCTCAGAGATCTACTCTGATGCGTTAGCAGGCTTCTGGGATTATGGGCCTATGGGTGTAGCCCTCAAGAATAAGTATGTTGAAATTTGGAGAAGATACTTGGTTAGACGGGACAACATGGTTGAAATAGACGGGTGTCAGATTATGCCTAAAAGCGTATTCGTGGCATCTGGGCACCTAGCAGGCTTCGAAGACCCTATCGTAAGCTGTACAAAATGCAACCTAACTCTTAGAGCTGATAGGCTTATACAAGAGAAGACGGGAAAGATCATACCAGAACGGATACCTAACTCTGAACTAGACCACCTCATATTATCTAAAGATATCCGATGCCCCAGCTGCGGTGGAAACTTTGGGAGTGTGCGTAGATTCAACATGATGTTTAAGGTTGATGTAGGCCCCTCGGGTGAAGAAGCCTATCTTAGACCTGAAACCTGCCAGAGTATATTCGTTGACTTCCCAAGGCTCTTTAAGGTTATGCGTTGTAAGCTGCCTATTGCATTTGCACAATACGGTAAGAGTTTCCGTAACGAGATATCCCCGAGGCAGAGCATTTTGAGGTTAAGAGAGTTCTATCAAGCTGAGATAGAGGTCTTCTTTAACCCGCATAAGGCTGATGAATTCGAAAAGTTTGATGCGGTAAAGTCTGAAGTTCTAAGGCTTGCATTAGAAGATGGGTGTGTCGAGGAGATTACCGCAGCAGAGGCGTTAGAAAAGGGCTATCTGCCAAATAGGCTAATCGCCTACTACCTAACCATCCTCCAGCAGTTCTACCGATACGCAGGTTTAGATGTTAAGAGGAGCCGCTTTAGGAGGCTCAGTGATGTTGAGAAAGCATTCTACGCTTGTTCAGCCTTCGACTTTGAAGTAGAGACCAGCTTAGGCTGGGTTGAATTGGTTGCTTGCAACCACAGGGGTGACTACGACCTATCAGGCCACTCTAAAGCAAGTAAGAAGGACATGACTGTGTTGGACGGTGATAGAGCTGTTCTACCAAACATCTTTGAGCTTTCGATGGGTGTTGATAGGAGCATCTACGCTATAATAGAGCACTCTCTTGCAGTTGAAGGTGGGAGGACGGTTATGCGCCTTAAACCCTATCTTGCACCCATCCAAGTAGGAGTCTTCCCACTTGTAACTAGGGGTGGTCTCCCAGAGGTGGCGAAGCAGATCTATTCGAAGATCAAACTGAGTTTTGACGCATTTTACGATGAATCAGGCAGCATAGGGAGGAGATATAGGAGGATGGATGAGATAGGCACCCCTCTCTGCATCACAGTAGATTATCAGACTCTCGAAGACAGCACAGTGACGATTAGAGACAGAGACACCATGACACAGGATAGGGTGAGGATAAGTGAGTTAGAGCAGGAGCTGCACCGTAGAATCTACACCTACCCATCTTAACCCATCAGCGTAAACACAGTTATACTTATGACTGCACCAATTAATGTAGAAGTGAGGTTTACGAGATTGTTATCTAACCCTCGGATGCCAGATACAAAGAGCCCTTTAGAGCCGTGATGCGTAGGATGCTCAACAACCTTGCCGCAGACTACACACCTATACCTCTCCTGCAGGAGAGCGCCTAACAAGCTGTCGCCTATCGAACCTAATACTCCACCTACAGCTGCTACAGCAACAACCTTAAACACAGCTCCGTCAAAGAAACCCAATGCAGCAGCTGCCAAACCGATAATCAAAGCACCAACCACAGCCATGCTAGTACCTAAAGGCGTAACACCACCTGACGTCCCAGGTTCGACTTGACGGCGAAGAGATATTATAAGACGAGGCTTCATTCTGCTGAGCAACCCAACCTCTGTTGCAAGCGTATCTGAAGCTGCTGTTGCTACTACACCGAGAAAAGCTGCGGCGAAGATATCTCCTCCAAACACGTATTCAGCTGCGGCAAAAAGCGCTGCTGCTCCACCATTCGACGCTACGTTGACCCAGCTTCTCGCACCTCTTCTAGCTTCTGCCGCACCTATGCTGCGCTTGAATGTGTACTTGAAATGTGTAAAGAATGAGGCGGCGGCGAAGAAGATTATGATGATAATCAACCAGCTCCAGCTACCTGAGCCAACTAGAATTATCACACCTATTACTGCGGATGCGAAAGTACCGCTTCGATTAAGGGCTTTTAGTTTGAAAGCCAGATAGGAGAGAATAGAGATAAGCACAAAACCAACTAATATGTCAGATAGAGGTAGCGGCATAAGCCCCAAATATACCGCCTTAGGTGTTGTTCAAAAACCTTTCCCTTACCAATGGGCATCAAGGCAACGTATCGCCAACTTTTCTATAACTTCAAGTGTATAAATTCTGTATATCTTGAGCGGTCTGGAGTCTGCAGAGGGGGGATTTGTCAAGAATGTTGAGCTTAAAGACGGTTCAAAGGTGAAGATCAGATATGTGGAGTTAGATGATGCCCTAGGGCTGCTTGAAATGTATAACTCTCTGTCGCAAGATACAATCTATAACCGCTTCTTCGTATTTAGAGGTCAGCTGAGTCTGGAGGAGGCGAAGAAGATGGCGGCAATAAGTAGAAAAGATGAGGTAGCTTTAGTAGGCGTGCTCAGTAGAGGAGATGGTGTGAAGATAGTAGCTGATGCGCGCATATACATAGAAGGCAATATTGGAGAGATAGGTATCGTGGTCCATGACCGTTGGCAAAATAAAGGTTTAGGGACAGCGTTAGTAAGTGAATTGATACGTGAGGGGGAGAAGATGGGTTTAAAGAAGCTCAAGATCTACTGCCTCCCAGATAACAGAATTATGATACACGTAGGTGAGAAGCTGGGCTTCAAATACAGCACGTCTGAATTAGGAGTTATCAGAATGATCCTCGAGCTACCTAGCGGCCGAAATCAACCAATCGACTAAACCCTTCTAACCAACCTTCTTAATATCCCTCTGATAGATGACATAAGAGTAGAGTATGGTGTAAAAGGATACGGCTAAGACTGGGAGGAGAATGAAGAGATACGCATATTGCGGTAAGAGCACGCCAATGAGTGAGAGCGCACCAACCATAATAAAGAGGCGTCCACCGATTCTATGGGTCTTATCCCAGACTGCATCGCTGCTCAGAGTCCAAGGTGTTCGAATACCGATGAACCAATTCCTCTTAGCCCTACTGAGCATCACTCCAATGTACATGAAGAGTGCACCCACTCCTATAGGCATCACTATATTAGGATTAACCGTAAACCCTAGACTCCAGAAGATAACTTGAATATGCACAACTAACATAAATGCAAGCATCACCAAGATAAACCCGTTATAGTAGCCTATAAACCGCATAATATTATCCTTTAGCGGGTCAATACGAGGTATGGCTACGAAGAGCAGATAGAGGCCAACGGTAATTAAAGGAAGGAGGAAAGCTCCCCAAAACTTAGGCAAGTAGCCGTCAACCTCTCCAGCAGCATTCCAATGTGAAGCCACCATATCCGGCATATATGGGAAAGTGAAGACTGAGAGCAGGAAAGATGCGGCAAGCAGAGCAACACTCATAGCTACAACAATCTTCATTTCATCCTCACTAGAAGGAGATAATAAATATATGTCTTTTGATTTATTCCACTATGCCTAAAGATCTTAGGGGTTTCATCGATCTGCTTGAAGAGAAAGGTCTTCTCATAAGAGTTAAGAAGGCTGTTAACAGAAGGTTCGAGTTAGCAGCTCTCATAGTTAAAGCTCAGAAGATAGGTAAAGCGATACTCTTTGAAAACGTTTCAGATTCAAGCATACCAGTAGTTAGCAATGTTGTAGGCTCAAGACGTATGCTCGCTCTAGCATTGGATACAGATGAAGAGCAGCTACTTGAAGAGTATGTCAAACGAAGCTCAAACTTCATCGAAGCCAAGATAGTGGATCAAGGTGCGGTGCAAGAGGTGGTAAAGGTAGGCGAAGACGCTACCGCAGAGATGCTGCCCATAGTTACACATAGCGAACTCGATGCTGGACCGTACATAACTGCAGGTATAGCAGTGGCAAAAGACCCAGAGACAGGCTACAGAAACGCCTCATTCAACAGAATGCAGCTCAAAGGAGGACAGAGGTTAGGGATAAGGATGATGCCTCCCCAGCACCTAGGCATCATACACAGCAAGGCAGAATCTAGAGGTAGGAATCTAGAGGTGGCGGTAGTAATAGGTAATCACCCAGCAGAAATGTTGGCTGGCTCAACAACTCTGCCCTATAACGTGGACCACTTCGCGTTGGCTGGCGCATTGAGAAGAGAGCCTCTGAGGCTAGTTAGGTGCAAGACGATAGATCTTGAAGTGCCAGCTGATGCTGAAATCGTTTTAGAAGGTGAGGTCTTAGCTAACGTAAGGGAGGAAGAGGGGCCATACGGAGATTTCATGCAGTTTTACGTGCCGCCAGCGCGTAACCACGTATTCAAGCTGAAGGCTATAACACATAGACGCAACCCTATATATCAAACAATTCTTGCCGGCACAGTCGAAGATACCACCTTATTGGCTCTCTCAAGAGAATCTCTAGTCTACAAAGCGGTAAAGGAAACAGGCTCAGAGGTCAAAGCCGTTAGCCTAACGACAAATCTATTCAACTGCGTAATTTCAATTAAAAAGAAGTTCGAGGGTGAGCCAAAAAATGTAGCTATGACCGCCTTCGGAGCATATTACTGGCTAAAATACTGCGTAGTGGTAGACGAAGATGTTGATGTATACAACCTGAGCGACGTATGGTGGGCTATAGCCACCAGAAGCAAACCAGACACAGGCCTCTTCACGATACCTCAAGCAAGAGGCTTCCCAAGAGACCCACATAACCTACATCAAACGAAGGTTGGGATAGACGCTACAGCGCCTCTATATGCAAAAGAAGAATATCGTAGAAGACGCATACCAAACGTGGAGTCGATAAAGCTGGAAGATTACATGTAACTTTATCAGCCCACTCTGCCCAGATTATGGGCATGGTCAAAAGAACCCTTAGTCCGAAAAAGGTTTGGAATTCAAAGCCATACTTATTCTCGCAAGGCGTAGCCTGCAGCGGCAAAAGAATTATCTTCGTAGCAGGGCAAGTAGGTATCGACCAGTCAGGTAAGATCGTAAGCGAAAGCGTAGACAAGCAAACAGAACAGGCCTTCGAAAACATGCGGCAAATACTTAAAGAAGCAAAGGCTTCTATGGAAAATGTATCAAAACTAACCGTCTTCCTCACCGACATAAAAGACCTTCAACGATACTCAGAAGTGATGAGAAAATACTTCAAAAGAGGCCTACCAGCACAGACAGCCGTAGAAGTAAGCAGACTAGCCCTACCACAGCTAAAGATTGAAGTCGAAGCTATCGCCATCGTGTGAAGAAAAGGATTTTAGGATGATAGTAGAAAAGTAATGTGATTAAGATGATCACAGACAGAATGGTTGAAGAATTGAACAAGCAGCTCAATTCTGAACTATATTCATACTACCTTTACTTGGCTATGGCAGCATACTTCGATTCTATAAACTTAAAAGGGTTTGCTAACTGGATGAAAGTTCAAGCTAAGGAGGAAGAGAGGCACGCACTTAAGATCTACGAGCATATAGTTGAGCGAGGTGGGAGAGTAAAACTATACCAGATAAACCAACCTCCAGTAGAATGGAAGACACCCTTAGAAGCATTTGAAGCAGCATATTCACATGAAGTCGAAGTTACGGGAAAGATAAATCAAATCGTAGATCTGGCACAGCGGGAAAAAGATTATGCGACAGAAAACTTGTTGCAATGGTTCGTCTCAGAACAGGTGGAAGAAGAGACATCATTTAGCAGTATACTACATAAACTCAGATTAATAGGAGAAAACATAGTAGGCCTACTAATAACGGATAAAGAACTAGGAGAACGCAAACCGTCGTAAAGACTGGCTGAAAATGCCAAAGAAGCTAAGTGGGGAAGAAATAGAAGCGCTTGTATTAGGTGCTTCGATCTACGCAACAGGGGGAGGAGGCTCAGTACAAGATGGGCTACATATCGCAGAGCAGATAACCAACAAAGGCCTACAGGCAACACTTATTTCAATAGACGAGCTAAAAGACGACGCACTGGTGTTCAACCCAGCTGAAATAGGAGGTGGGGTAAGGAAAGATCTAGAAAAGAGGTTTGAGCAAAGATATGGTACAAAGATACCTCTAAAATGGGAAAGATGGCCTGTAGAAAAATGGATACCTCAAGCAGTAAACGAGCTTCAGAAACATCTAGGGAGAAAACCAGACGCCTACATGGCTGCTGAGCTGGGGCCAGGAGCGCTTCTAAGACCGCTCTACCAAGCCGCGAAAGAAGATCTGCCTGTAGTAGATGGGGATCCTACTGGGCGCTCAGTGCCTGAAATGAATATGCATCTATTCAATCTAAGAGGCTTCCGCCCATCTCTCTCCGTAGCTACCTCACATTTTGGTGACGTAATCTTTATTAAACGAGCATCTGACTATAAGCGGTTAGAAGACATACTGCGTTCCTTTGCTGAATACTCAGGCGGAGGCGTAGGCTTCGCAGAAGCTTTTCAGGGTCAAGAAGTAAAAAAAGCCTTGTTGCCAGAAAGCTACACCAAGTGCATAAAGCTGGGTTTAGCAATAAAGGAAGCCGCATGTAAGGGTAAAAACCTGATTAAAACAATACTTGACATCACAGAAGGATACCTACTCTTCAG
>CALJAQ010000062.1 GCA_938029515.1 uncultured Nitrososphaerales archaeon | reverse complement strand
GAAGCCTAAAAGGGCAATTAACATTGGATTAATGAACACTTTAGAGGCAATAATCTCCCGACTTTAGTCGTGGAGCGTGTTGATAGAAGTTTATATGAGCAAGCAGATAACTTGTTGCAGATAACGGAGTTCGCTTAAAGTGGGCCAGGCAGGATTTGAACCTGCGACCCTCGCTGTGTAAGAGCGATATCCTAACCAGGCTAGACGACTGGCCCAACCTTATTGGCTGAGCTAGAAGGGGCATATAAGCCTAAGCTCTCGCTTTAAGGTAGATGAAGAGGAAGATCTCTAGGGGCATACATATTGCTGCTGGTAGGCTGCTTTTGGGTGTGAATAGGCTTAGGGCTAGGGTGCTTGTGAGCGCCATGTTTTTGATTGACGCTAGCATGGTGAATGGTGGGATGAGCTGCTTTTCCACCCCTATTTTCGCTGATACTTTTTCTGTTAAGATGCCTATGCCGAATGTGCGTATGAGCGAAGCTGCTAAGATGGGGTAGATGAAGCCTTCGCCTGAGAAGAATGTGTGTTGATTTACACCTATTATTGCATATACTATGACTACGAGTGAGAGGTTTATCACAATGTCGTAGAGCCTTCTTGAGAGCCTATTCGCTTTAAGCAGCAGTAAGACCCTTGAGAGGACGAGTGGTAGGAGGATGAGCTGAAGATCTAGTGTGATTAGGTCCCAGAGGTTTATTGCTGAGCCGAAAAGCGCATAGATCAGAAGAGGTGTTAAAATCAGCGCCAGAAGATATAGGAGCGCAGTTACACTCATCGAATACTCTACGTCTCCATTTAAAAGATATGTGAAGGGAACCACAGCTACAGCAACAGGCACAGCAGCCATAACCACAAACCCGTTCCTCAACTCAGCGTCCATTGGAAAGAATAAGTAGCCTAGAAGGATGCAGAGCGCTGAAAGCGCAACATAATTCAAGGCTAAGCCAACTAAAACCGTTTTAACTCCCCTCTTCGCTGAGAATATTGATCTGATGCGCATACCCATCGCTGAAATGGTTAGCATAATAATTAGCGAATGGTTCACGAAGCCTTTGAAGTAGTAGGCAGCCTGTGGAAAGATCAACCCTATGAAGATAGCGAGCAGAAGCATCACAGTAGAATTCCTTAAAACGCCGTCTAAGATGAAGCGTAGAACCATAGCCACTAACCTACAAGTAATGTAATTAAGTGTTGCGAAGAAGTGGTTGTGCCCCGGCTCTGAACAGCCTAGATCACGGAGAGGCTCCGCCTCCACTCACTAAGCCTCTTACCCGGGGCGGCCTCTGCCTGTCGCGTGTTTGGGTAAACGAGGTTTTCATCTTCGCTCAAACACCCGCCGTCGCCACGCTTTCTTGGCAGAGGCCTTCGCCTTTATTTAGGGCTGTTGCTATTTATAATATGTGTTTTGGTTTAAGCTTAGTTCGAATGCTGCTGCTGGCATTCTGAGGTGGAATGCTTGTAGCACTTCTGGTTTTATCTCCCCTATTACCCCTTTGATGTTTTTGATTTCAGCGCACCTTCCTTCTATGAAGATGGGGTTGGTTGCCGGTTTAGTTTCACATTTAACTCCGAAGCTTTGCTGTAGTAGCGCGTCGAGTAGGGACTTTGCTTCTGTATAGTTTGCTTCTGAGTGTGATGTGACGGCAGCTAAGTGGTATTCTTCGACGATCTCTCCTCCTCTTTTTTGAAAGGTTTTGGCGATTTCGAAGAGTCTCTGAGGGTAGGGTTCGTGGATGTTTGTGGATAGGTTTGATAGTAGAGTTGGTATAAGCATGTCTCTTAGGTATTCGTGTTCACGGCTCTTAGGCTCCTCTACTTTTATGGCGCTGCTCACATCTCTTTGTAGGTTGGTGTATAGTGTTGCTTCGCTTGTGAGGCTTAGGTTCATAACCTCTGTTAAACCAAGCCCAACGCACACATCTCTTATCAAAGAGAGTCTTTTGAGTGTGGGGTGTGCTCTGCCTACGCTTGTTGAAGGGGGTAATGTGGGTGTAAGCCTATCTAAACCGTAGCCTATCGCAACCTCCTCCACAAGATCTACTGGATGCATCAAGTCTATTCTGTATCTTGGGATCTTAGCCTTCAGCCAACCATTTGCGTAGGTTGCATCTATTCTACTCCGAGCCAAGCATTCTACTGCTTCTTCACCATTCAACTTAAGCCCAAGCAGCCTGTTCACCTGCTTTAACCTAATCTTCACCTCTGTTTCAGCGAGGTTAGGCGTGGTTATGCTTCTAGCTGCGTAGCGTATTTCAGCAGAGCTGACTCTGCCGCCGGCATCTGCTAGCGTTGTTGCAAGTATGGCTAGTGTGTCTTCAGCAGCCTTTAGATCCGTTGCCGTCACGTCTATGAACAGGTTTCTTGCTGCTGGTGTGACTCTGGTTAGCTCGCCGTTGATTATAGGTGGGAAGGAGAGCACCTGCCCAAGTGAATCTATAAGTATGGGGTAGTGTGTATGCTTTGCAACTATCCAGCCATACTTCTGACCTACAGGGGTCTTCTCAAGTATCTCCCTCATAGATAGTGGTTCAGCCTCACCTAAAGGTGTGAATTTAAAGTCAGGT
>CALJAQ010000061.1 GCA_938029515.1 uncultured Nitrososphaerales archaeon | reverse complement strand
ATGCTCAAGGGATGTAGGGGGTGTGGAGGCGTATCATGAATATGCTTACCGCTAGAGGCTACCTTAGCGAAGATGATTCTCTACCGATAGTTAGCAGCACTGCCTACGGAAAAGGGGGGGGGGAGCGTTGTAGGCTTCGATGCGCATAAGAAGATCAAGAGCAAAGATACACTCGACGCAGCACAAGACCCTCCCCCACTACAACACCTATCAGACGAGAGATAAAGGTAAAAGCTCACACCTTCAATAAAGCACATCAACACAAGAAGCAAGAGGGAAGCAAGGAAGAGACCAAAGAGAATCTACACTAAAAGCAAGCAAACAAGCACTAAAAAGACTTACCCTAGTAAGAAGGGAATAGACCATCATACGCCAAGCACAGATAAGAGGAGGGAAGCCTAGAAGACCAAAGGTATCCGATAAGAAATCATATAAGAAAGAGAGGCGTCAATCAAAAGACTCCTCACCTAGATAAAAACATTCAGTAGAGTCACCTTAAGATGTGAGAGATTAGTGATAACATATCTCATTCGTACACCAAACCCCCATCGCTCCACCCCAAAATATTGAAATGAGTTCATTAGGGACAATACTTATAGCGATTGTGATTATCGCACCTACAGGCTTAGTAGGGTTGGCTTCAAGATATGCCTACTGGAGAAGGGTTGGTGAGAAAACTGTTCAAAAGGTCGTCCCCACGTTCATCCACTCTTAGCTGGGTATGCTGCTTAAAGTTGAAAGCGAATAAGCATGGTTTGATGGTTGCTACAAATTATATGTTAATGGTAGAGAAAGGTTTAACGTGAGTAAATAAGGAGTAGTATTGGGTGTAAGGGTTTGAATTACCGTTTTGTCATTCAGTTTCACCGCGCCACTAGAGATCATTGGGATCTCCGCTTGGAGATGGATGGTGTTTTGAAGAGCTGGGCTCTGCCTAAGGAGCCGCCTTCAACGGCTGGTGTGAGGAGGCTTGCTGTTCAGGTGGAGGATCATGACTTGAGTTACTTGGGTTTTGAAGGGGTTATTCCTGAAGGTGAGTATGGTGCTGGCACCGTTGAGGTTTGGGATAGGGGCACCTATACGCTTGAGTCTAGAAGCGAAAGAGAGGTTAAGTTCACTCTTAACGGTGTGAGGTTGTCAGGCGGCTACGTGCTTCTGAAGCTGCAGGGTAGAAATTGGCTTCTGTTTAAGAGGAGGATGTGTAAGTCTTAAGGCTGTGTGGTTTTAAGGGGTTTAGGTTGGCTCGCTTTATTTCTTTTGATTTAGATGGGACGCTTGTTGATAACGGGTTTGTTGAAGCGGTTTGGTTTGAGGGTATACCTAAGCTTTTATCTGATACTGGAGGGGTTTCGTTTAACGATGCTTTAAAGTTTGTTAATAAAGAGTATGGGTTGGTCGGCCCTAACCGGCTTGAATGGTATGATTTAGGGTATTGGTTAAAGAGGTTTGGGTTGAAGGAGGAACCGAGTCGGCTGCTGAATCGATTTAAAGATAGGTTGAGGCTTTACCCTGATACACTCCCCGCTCTTAGCAAGCTGCGGAGCAAAGGCTATACATTGATTATAATAACAAGCGCTACACGGGACTTCATCGACATAACAGTTAACAGCAGTAACTTATCTACCCTCATAAGTAGAGTGTTTTCTACAACATCTGACTTCGGCAAAGCTGGTAAAGATGAAGAGGTATTCCTTAAGGTCCTTGCTGAGCTTAATCTGCAGCCTCCAGAGCTATATCACGTTGGAGATAGCATAGTCTTCGACTTTGAAGTTCCTAAGAAGGTCGGCGTGAAGGCGTATCTGCTCGACAGAAGCGGGGAGGAGAAAGGCGAGTTTGTAGTCAACAACCTATTGGAGTTTGCTTCTAAGGTCACTTAACCCTCTCCACATCTGTGTAGGCTTTCACCGTTAGATGCTGCGCGCCGTCTCTCCCGACTTGGCTTGAAACACCTCTGAGTAGTAGTCGCTCCCCTGGGCTTATGGTGATGATTTTATCAGCGAGCTCTCTCCAAGCGTTCAGCTTTATTTCACCTGTTTCATCTCCGACTATGAGCTCAGCCCTCCTTACTGTAGATCCATCTTTTGTGGCAACATCTTGTAGCATAGGTTTAGATAGGGCAATTACTTTTAAGAAGAGTTGATCAGAGGTGCCTTTAATATCCTTGATCTTGGTGAGTAGCTCTATGCTCCTTGGTATACCGCTTTTATCTTCTTTAACTATATTTAGGTCAGATGCTGAGTAGATTACTGATTTCTGGCAGTCTACTTCAAGGAGTGTGTCATACGGTGTGTCTTTGATGAGTTGCAGCGCATCGCCTTTTACAAAATATTGCTTTATGTTTCTTGCTTCATCGACTAGAAGTATGGTTGTAGCTTCCTGCGTGGAAGCGCCTTTGGATATTAATCTAAGAACCTTCTTGCTAACCTCCACTGCATAAGGGTGTATTGTCGTCGCTTCGTCTCCGTGTAACTCAACATCCCCGTTTGGCAGAATCTTGGAGCGGAGCGCTACTATCATCACACCGCCTCCAACTCTTACTCTGTTGAGCGTATCTAGGCTGCTGTCCCAAAGTACAACCCTAACTCTCTGTTCACCCTTACCTTTGATGTAGAATTGTGACACACGCCCCAAGCTTCCATCTCTTCGTGTAAACTCCGAATACTTGGGTTCAGAGTCGACAACACCTTTAACCACAAGGTTTCGCTCACCAGCCTTCACTTCAGAAACATCTTTACCCAGCTCCGCTAGAGTTGTGAAGCCCCCATCTTCATGAAGGGCTTCGATAGAGCCTCGATACCCTACGTGCAGCGCAGGCTTCCCATCTAAACCCGCTTTTACATAACCCTTTACGACACGAATGAGGGTGCCTGGCTTAATCGATAGCTGCTCCGGCAGCGCTGACGCTTCATCCCATAGAGTTACTGTGAGAAAGGATTCTTTGTCGAATATCACCATACGCCTATATCTGCCACTAGACCCATCTCTTCTGCTGTAGGTTTTGGTTGGGTGTATTGAGAGGACACGCCCTCTGACCGTCGCCTCTACTACCCCTAGCTGTAGGGTAGTGGGTGTAAAGTCGTCGCTGGGTTGAGCCTCATCTTCTACTGTAATACCTAGCTCAGAGGCTATGAGCCAGCAGGCCCCAGCATCGCTAAGGTAGCCTGCCCCTATCTGCTTTTTCTTCTCTTCGATGAGCCTGTTTAACCCCTCTTCGTTTAGATCTCTCCTTTGACTAAGGATCTTAGCTTTTAATGCTGCGATGTTATGCATCTCTACTACCCTTCTGGTAATGCTGCTATATGGTAGGTTGGTTTATGCACTTAACTTATGCGGTGGCTTCTTCTACGCCTTCTTTACGTATGCTTCTACTATCTGTTGTTTCTTCTTTAAACCAATTCTTTGGGCTAGGTACGCTAATAGCATCTTAGCTACATGCCTATTTAAAGCGATCTTAAGCAGCATAGGTATATCATCAGGCTCTAATGTCACCTTCACCTTCCACTTCGCTCTGCTCACATAGCCTACACCGTCAACATATACTATGCTTCCAGTGCTCGATACTGAATCTAGTTTGAATAAAAGTTCAGCTCTACCTAATCCGTCTGAGCGGACCCTCAAGGAATATACCCATTCACTCTAGCCTTGGTTATGTATTCAGGCTCCTTCCACCATTTCTCTAAGCCAAGGTCTTCCGCTACCGCATTCACAGCGTTATACGCTGGGCCGAAGGTTATGAGGCCGCCTGGATATGTTGACGCGCCTCCTACGTAAAGCCTCTTTATCGGTGTGCGGCAGCCTGAGCACCTCATATTTGGTCTAAAATAGCCCATCTGAGTCGGTATGTACGCGCCGTGCTTTATAGAGCCTTTCACCATCGTTGAAAGCTTCCTCTCGATGTCTAGAGGTGTGTAGGCTGAAGCCTTCAGTATATTTTTACTTGATAGGTTCGGTGCGTATTCTTGCCAAAGAGTTAGGCAGCGTTCAAGGTAGTCGAGCCTTACTTTATCCCAACCTCCTACATCTAGCAGATTATATGGTGTGAATGGGTTTTCGAAGAGGGCTGTGTGCATCCCTGGAGGAGCTTGTGTGCTATCGAATAGTGTGGGGCAGGTTGCGTTCCCAACTATCTTTGTGAGCTTACCTTGCCTAGCTTCATCAATAGCTTTCGTGAGTTCATCTAATGTTTCGAAGCCCATTATACAGATTAGGGCTCTGTCTACATCTGGGGATGCGGATGAAGCCTTATATTTTGGAGGCTCTTTCAACGCCAAGTGGGTTGTGAATAGGCTGAGGGGCTCCCACTCCCACCCCTCAACTTCATAGGCGAAGCCTTCTTCTAAGTTCTCCTTTCCTACGAGCCTTAGGAAGGTCTGTGGCGGGTCGAGTGTGCTTATGATCGCCTTCGACGCTACTATTCTCCGACCGTCTGCCAACTCAACCCCTTTTGCTTCTCCATCTTCTACTAATATCTTGACGACTTCAGCGTTATCTAATATCATGCCTCCATTTAGGTATATGGCTCTTGTTAACGCTGATGATAGTTTATGTGACGTTCCTACGCAGAGTCTATAGTTTGTCGCTCTGTTGAAGTATAGTGGTATTAGGTAGCCTAATCCTGTTAGGTCGTATTGTAGCCCCCACATACAGATTAGGTAAAGCATAAGCGCTCTAACTCTCTCATCTACAAATAACTCCTCCACTACTTCGAGAGGGGTTCTTTCTGAGATTTCAAGAAACTCGGCACCTAAATCTGTTCTTTCAAGTAGGGTTATCTGTTCAAGCGGGGGCAGAGGAGGCACATATGTTGCCGGGATTATAATTTCCTCTGTGAACTGCTTAAATTTGGTGTAAATCTTTCTATACGATTCACCATCCTTCTCTGATATCTTACTGATTGAAAGAGCTGTTTGACTCGGGTCTGCATATAAGATTATCGCGCGCCCAGCTTTAAGCGGGTAGGCTACTTGAACCTCAGGATAAACGTATCTTACACCGAGCTCTTCTAAGTTGAGGTGTTGATACGGTGGAGCGAACTCTACAACCATATGGTGGATTGAGTGTATGTTATGTAGGAAGCCCACTGCTGTAGCTTCTTCTGCAGCAAGCCCACCACCGACTTCAAGCCTCTTCTCTAAAAGAATTGTTTTTAAACCAGCTTTGGACAGATACGCTGCTATCGCCTCACCGTTATGCCCACCGCCTATAACGATGACATCATATTCTTGCACCTGCATACCATCTCACACCTGAGGTAAGAATACGCCCCTTATCTCATTCTGGTATGTGAAGTCCTTTAACCCAAGGTAGATCTTCCTCACATCAGCCCTTGGCCACCAAGTCTTAACACCTAGATCGTCGCAGACAACACCTGCAACATTATATCCACCTGCCCCTGTTATGCCTGCGCACACATGTGTCCCTGCTCCTGTTATATAAAGCCCTTTTACTGGTGTGCGGTATTGGCTCAGCTCCTTAAGCGGCCTTTTATCATACATCTGCTCTGGCGATTCTACACCAACTACACCTTGGTCTGCCTCACGCATGTTTATGAGCTTCTTACTGTAGTCATATGTTGAATAAACATACCTGGCGATTATGTTACTCTTTGTGAGGTTTGGTGCGTATTCACGCCACCGCTCAACCAATATATCAGCATACTCCTCCTTTATCTCATCCCACTTCTCTGCACCACCATCTTTAAGGCTGTATGGTGCGTACTGCCACATGAAGGCTGTATGCTTTCCAGCAGGGGCTTGCGATGGGTCGAATAGTGTTGGCACAGTGCATTCAGCTGCCGGCTTAGATCTTGAGCCCCTCCAGCCGGGTGGTATACCCTCCTCAGTGTCTCTGGCTATGCAATCTACGTCTTCTGGCTCCTCGTAGCCTATGACGAGGCAGAAGGCTTTATTCATGTCTGGGTTGAATTCTGCTGAAGCGTATTTCGGCGGCTCCTCCAGCGCTAGGTGTACGCCGAATAATCCTGATCTGGTTGAAGGTTTGACCCCCTTAACCTTTTTTACGAAGTCTGAGTCTAGGTTTTCTTCACCAACGAATCTTAGGAAGGTCCGCCATGGGTCTACTGCGCTTATAACAGCCTTGCGAGCACCTATCTGCCTACCGTCCACAGTCTCAACTCCTACAGCCCTACCATCCTTCACGACTATCTTATTCACCTCTGTGCTCTCCATAGCCAAGCCGCCGTGCTTATAGAGGAATCTTGTCAAAGCATGTGCTACGCCGTGTGAACCCCCTTTAGTAAACTCCTTCCCCCTATAGAGCCACGTTGGGTTCTTAACTATCCACCCCCTTGGATCAGGCACATCGTGCCAGACCGTTGCGAAAGAGTAGTTGGCTAATATGCAACCTATTATATTGTGGTGTTCAAACCTCTCTCTTATAAGCTGCTCAGGGGTCATGTTAATGAGGCGTAAGTATTCTCTACCCATTTCACTCTTCTCTAATAGTGAAGCCCTCTCTTCAGAAGGTATAGGGGGGCAGTAGTCTTCAAGCCAGATAAGCCCTTTTACAAGCATCTCCATAAACTGCTCCTGCATAGCTTTGTACGCCTGCGCATCTTTCTTCGACAATCTACTCAGACTCTCAGCGGATTTTTCAAGATCTCTTGTGTAAAGCACAATACATTTACCATCGCTGTGCGGATTACCCAACACCACAGGCGGCTTAATATACATTGGGCCGTAAGTATACTGCTCTAAATCTCTAACCCAGAGTGCTGCGCTATGGCCGTAAAAGAAGGAGTGGAGGTTGTGGCGGAAGCCTGGTAAAGTTACCTCCTCTGTAC
>CALJAQ010000060.1 GCA_938029515.1 uncultured Nitrososphaerales archaeon | reverse complement strand
CAAAGCTAGGATCTGGTTTGAGGAGCTGAGACCACCCTTCCTCATACTATCCATCATCTTTTCGCTTTTAGGCGTAGTCATCGCTTTAAAAGACGGTTTCTTTAACCCAGTTTATGCAGCCTTGACTATAGTTGGTGTTGTAGCGCTGCACGCGGCTGCAAATATTTTAAACGATTATTTTGATTACCGTAGCGGCATCGATATTGAGACTGAGCGGACCCCTTTTAGTGGGGGGAGCGGTATTCTTCCAAGTGGGAAGATGACCCCTACGGCTGTGCTGCTTGAAGGAGTGTTACTTCTGTTTGCAGGCTTAGGCATAGGTTTATACTTCATCTATGTCAGTGGGTTTAACCCTATCCTAATACTCCTTGTTGCCTTTGCTGGTGCTGGGATAGTGCTCTATTCTCCTATCATATCACACATAGGCTTCGGAGAGGTCTTAGTTGGGTTGTGCTTTGGTCCGCCTCTTCTTCTAGGAGTCTACTTCGTTCAAGCCTCAACTTTAAGCTTAGAGGCTGGTTTGATAGGATTGATTACTGGTATATTGACCGCAGCTGTACTTTATGTAAATGAGTTTCCAGATGTCAGAGCAGACGTAAAGTTTGGAAGGTATCACGTTGTAGCTAGGTTAGGGAGGCGGAGGGCTGCATCCATGTTAAAATACATATTCGCCGCAGCATACATCGCTCTGATAATATCATCAGCCGCAGGAGCTGTGCCATTAACCACTCTGATAGGGGTTGCTACTATTGTGCACGCGAGAGTAGCATACAAGATTCTAGCTGCAAATTATGATGATAGTAAGCAGATAATACCTGCTATGGCTAACACGGTCAAGACCGCTATACTTACTGGCGTGCTTCTAATCCTCGCATATGTTATGGTGTATGTTGCCTCCTTTCTAGGATTAGGGTTGTAAAGAGATAACTATCACCAAAAACCTACTGTAAGAGGGATGTTAAGCGTAGATGTCGCTGACGCAACCTACCTTTCTCTAAGCTGGGGTGAGTTTGAAGAATATGCTTCAGAGCTGGCTGAGCTGGTCTACAGCAACTATCAGCCTAATACAATATTGGCTGTGATGAAAGGTGGCGCTGTAGTCGGTGCGCTTTTAGCTGATAGGCTAAGAATTGGAAGACTCTATACAGTTAACATAAGATCTTATTTAAAGGCTGGGTCGAGGGGTGAGTTAGATATCTATCAGAAGCCGCCAAGGGGATGCGTAGCTGGAAAGAGGGTCTTGGTTGTAGATGACATAGTTGATTCAGGCCAAAGCTTATCAACCGTTATGCAACTAATTCAACCTAACAGACCGAAGGAGGTTAGAAGCGCAGCTATGCTCGTAAAAGAGGAGTCAACCTACATACCAGACTTCTACATCAAGAAAGTTAGGGGCTGGGTCTTTTACCCTTGGGAGGTCAGAGAAGCTTGCGAGGAAATCTATTCTAAGACAAAGAGTGTCAAAAACACCGAAAAGATCCTCGTAGCTGACTTAAAGTTTTCTAAGAAGGAGGTTAAGCGGGTCTTAGAGCGGTTAAAGGTGGAATAAAGATGGTGGAGAAGGTTGTTGACATAAACCTCTGTAAGCATATGAGCTGCGACGCATTAGTTAAGCAGATGAAGTGTGCAGGAGGCTTCACAGGAAGGCTGCTAGCAGAAGCAGTAGATATACTGGAGCAGATGGTCAAAGATAGGGAGTGTGTAAAGTTCCTATCCTTCCCAGCAGCACCGGTAGCAACTGGGCTCAGAGGTGTATTAAGAGAACTTATTAAACAGAAGATGGCCGATGTGGTCATAACAACCTGCGGTACACTCGACCACGACTTAGCAAGGTGCTGGGGCGCCTACCTGCACGGCAGCTTCCACTTAGACGACAGAACACTATACAAAAAAGGCTACCATAGGTTAGGAAACCTACTCCTACCAAAAGAAGCCTATGGCCCTCTGCTCGAAGAGCGTCTACAGCCGATCTTTGAGAAACTCTTTGCAGATAACGCTAAGATTACATCCAGTGAGCTCGCTGCAAAACTCGGGGAACACATTCAAGACGAGTCATCTATACTATATTGGTGTTGGAAGAACGGTGTAAAGGTCTTCATCCCAGGCTTAACCGATGGAGCTGTAGGCAGCCAGCTCTGGCTCTACTGGCAGAAGCATAGGAACATATCCATAGATCCGTTGGGTGACGAGGAGGAGCTTTCTGAAGTGGTCTTTAAGGCTAAGAGAAGCGGAGCACTTATGTTGGGCGGAGGGATATCTAAGCACCACACCCTTTGGTGGAACCAGTTCAGAGGAGGATTGGATTACGCCGTCTACATCACAACCGCGGTTGAGTATGATGGTAGCCTAAGCGGAGCTGAGGTAAGAGAGGCGATTTCTTGGGGTAAAGTTAGTGTAAAAGCTAAACACGTTACTGTGCACGGAGATGCTACAGCGCTCCTACCACTTATAGTAGCAGCGCTCTTAGAACGCATCTAACAGGCTAGGTGCTAATCGTATACACCGCTATATACGTGATGGTCTTTGTGACGACCTTTATGGCCCTCATCATCTTAACTATCTTTTTAAGCTCGTTAAGGTTCTTCACGTCGAAGACGACGACGCCATCATGCTCTCCGCAGACTACGAAGATCTTCTTGACACCCACCAGATTTTTAATCTGGTCGAGTGCCTCCTTCTCACAACCCTTAACTAGGTTAAAGAGTATTATGCCTTCTATGTTCGCCAATATGCTCACCCTAACTATCTACACGATGAGTTCCAGGGGGGAAGACCGAGATTAAAGTTTCAGTATGCATAACATTGGGATGGTTCTCAACAACATCATAGATTATCTCAGCGAGCTCCTGAAGATCCTTGGCTTCGATAACGAGCACAGCATCAAACCTACCAAAGACTGAGCTAGCAACCTTCACACCTCTGATCTTTCTAGAGGTGACTATCTCTTGTGATGTTCCTGGTTTGGTGGTTAGTAGCACGAAGGCTCTGATCATGCCCCTACAGCTACTCTTAGAAGACTGTAAGTAGTGTTTCGGTGTGGACTATGTTAGGCATCTTTTCTATAACCTTGTAGAGGGTTCTACCTACCGTCTCTATATCTTCAGCCTCTATCACAACTACAGCATCAAACCTCCCATACACAGAGTCGGCTTGCACGACACCCTTAATGTTTCTTGCAGCCTTTATCGCGTTAACAACCTCTTCTGAGGTGCCAGGTCTTGTTGTAAGAAGGACGTATGCACGCATAAACTTTAATCGACAGAAGCTCTACTTAAATCCTTTTATCAGGTTGTTATGTTGGTGCAGAGTGTTGGAGAAGGCGCATACCGCTGAGCATATACTTATGGCTAGCATAAAGCGGATTGCCCCTGAGGCTGCGGCAGTCAAGGTTATGCACGATGAAAAGGGGAATACACTATATTTGCGTATAAAGAAGCTGGACTGGGATATAGTAGCAGAAGCTGTTAAGGCTGCGAATAGGGTGATAGATGAAGGTAGAGCTGTCAAAGAATGGTTCTTTGAAAGTTTAGAGGATGCGAAGAAAACCTTACCTAACCTTAGATCTTACGACGAGAGGGTAACAGGCAGAGTAAGGGTCATAGAGGTTGAAGGCTATGACTATTCAGCTTGCGCGAGGAAGCACGTTAGTAACACAAAGGAATGCGGCTTCATAATAGTCACAGGCTTCTCGAGGTCTGGGGGAGATCTTTACCAAATAAGGTTTGAGGTAGGGGGAAGAGCTAAGGAGTACGCTGCTGACATAATAGCGCTGCACATGAAGATCAGCGAAGCCTTAGGAGCGCCTCAGAAGACAGTTCTAAACGCAACGCTTAATCTGAAGCAAGAGGCAGAAGATCTAAGGAGAAGGCTCGCTAACTTAACCAGATATATGCTTGAGCATCTAAACCCTGAAGAGCTTTATGGCACTAAAGTATATACAAATCTATACAGAGGCGTTGACCGCAAAGCTTTGATGGACTGCGCTGGTGAATTGATATCAAGTGTGAAGACCGTTGCGCTTTTGGCTGATGCTCAAAAGGATGCGTTGGTTGTGCTATGCAGAAGCAAAGATCTAACCTTTGACTGCAGCTTGCTTCTAAAAGAAGTACTCCAAGAATTTGGTGGACGCGGCGGTGGGAAGCCTGAATACTCAACTGGAAGCGTGCCTTCAAAAGCTGCTGAGCAGGTTTTAGGCACCCTTAAATGGAAGGTAAAGGAGCTTTTAGCAAAGGTTTAAGCGTATTAGAGTCTAATATAGTAGAGAGATGGTTAGGCAAAAGATGTCCGGCTTCCCAGACCTCATTACAGTAAATAAAGCTCTAGAGAGGATAAAAGAAAGCATCAAGGTAGCTATTGATGTTGAAGAGGTGCCTTTATCCGAATGTTTAAGCAGGGTGTTGGCTGAAGATGTAATCTCGCCTGTTGACGTGCCGCCATTCGACCGCTCTGCTGTAGAAGGCTACGCGGTGATAGCTGCAGACACATTTAGCGCATCGCCAACCAACCCTATAGAGTTGAGCGTAATCGGTAGGGCAGAGGCTGGGCAGGAGCCATCCCAGCTGCCATCACTCTCCACTGGAAAGGTTGTTGAAATATTCACAGGCGCCCCCCTCCCTTACGGCGCAGACGCAGTAGTTATGTTAGAGCAGACTAAAAGAATAGGTGAAAAAGTCTTAATCTACAGCCCAGTAGCGAAATGGAGGAACGTCTCCAAGCAGGGAGAAGACTTCACAAAAGGCAGACCCATACTTTTCAAAGGAACAAGAATAAAACCTTGGCATATAGGCGCCTTAGCATCTGCTAACATAACAAAGGTAAGTGTCTACCGTAAACTTAGAATAGGCATATTATCTACAGGAAGCGAACTCAAAGAGTTAGGTGAGGTGATTAAGCCTGGCGAAGTCATAAACAGCAGTAGACCCATGTTAATCGCACTCATAAAGGAGAGAAACTGTACACCTGTAGATCTAGGCACAGTTGAAGACGATCTTAACAAAATAGCAGAGAAGCTTAAACTCGGATTGAAGATGTGTGACATCATAATCACAACAGGAGGAACAAGCTTAGGTGAGAAAGACTTGGTGCCGGAGGCGGTGCAGAACCTGGGTTCACCTGGCTTAATAGTGCATGGTGTAGCTATGAGACCAGCAAAACCCACTGGGGTTGGTGTAGTCGATGGTAAGCCCATATTCTTGCTATCTGGCTACCCTGTGTCAGCGCTTATAGGCTTCGAGGTCTTCGTGGATGAGGTAATAAACTACATCTACGGCACAAAACCCGAGCCTAGAGCGAAGGTGAAAGGTAGGTTAACTAGAAGGCTCGCGACAACCATAGGGTATCGCTCCTTCG
>CALJAQ010000059.1 GCA_938029515.1 uncultured Nitrososphaerales archaeon | reverse complement strand
TAGGCTACCCTACTATATGGTGCCAAGATATGTAGAGTACGTTGATGAAATACCCAAGACCCCGACGCAAAGAGCGCAGAGGTATCTACTAAAGCAGAGAGGGATAGGGGAAGCATTCGACGCATATAAAGCAGGTTTCAGACCGAGGAGGCCCCTCTGAGGCGAAAGAATGAAGTTCGGCATATCACTAGGAGCCCTATACGCGGCCACGGAGAGCGTAATCAAGATCTGTAGAGAGGCTGAGAGGTATGGCTTCACATACATCTGGATGCCCGACTCACAACTGATCTATAGAGACACATACATGAATCTGGCGTTAGCCGCTGCTGCAACAGATAAGGTTAAGCTCGGAACATTAGTGACAAGCCCAGCAACGAGGCACCCATCAGTTATAGCTTCAGCGGCTGTGACACTTGATGAAATATCACGTGGGAGGGCTGTCATAGGGATAGGTGCAGGAGACAGCGCGGTCAGAAGAATAGGTTTGAAGCCGGCGAACCTACAGCAGTTTTCAGAGGCGGTACAGATTATACGTAGGCTATGCATCGGCGAGGAAATAACATTTGGGGGAGCAAAATTCCGCTTAAGGTTCGGAGGCAGAAGCATACCGATCTACGTGGTTGCGACTGGGTTGAAGATGCTTAGGTTAGGGGGTTCAATAGGGGATGGTGTGGTTATACACTCAGGCACATCTAAAAGCCTACTAGATATAGCGCTTAAAGCGGTTAAACTCGGCTTAGAGGAGGCAGGTAGAAGCCCTCAGTCAGTAGACCTTGTGCACCTAGGCTTCTGCTCAATCTCCGAGGACCGCAAGGAGGCATATCTGCAAGTTAAGCCCAGCGTAATGTGGTTCTGCCTCCACTACCAAAACATTCTAGAAGAGGCAGGCTTCAAGATAAGCGGAGATTTGGCTAAAGAGGTTAAGCGCTTCACAGAATATAGTGAGGAACACGACCTTCACCACAGTGTTAAATGGGAAGAAGCTGTTAAAGCAGCAGCCTTCTTACCTGATGTCTTTGCCGAAGAATTGTCGTACGCAGGCACACCAGAAGATGTCGTCGTAAAGATACGTGAAGTAGAAGGTAGAGGGGTTAGCCAAGTAGTTATCAGACCCACATCAAGAGAGCAGTGGGAGCAGACCTTCAGGCTCTTCGCTGAACACGTAATCCCATACTTCAAATAGGCTAGCCTATTTTAACCCTATAACTCTAGCTGGATTCTCCTTACACATCTTTGTAAGATCTTCAACACTTACTCCCCTGCTTAGCAGAACTCTAATCATCGTCTTATAAGCTTCAACAGGCGGATTTCCAGGCTGGCCAGCGTCAGAGATTAGTATGATGCGCTCAGGCCCCAGCTCTCTGATCAGTTTAAGGCTGTGCTCAAAGTTGACTATCCAGCCTGCGCCAACTACTGGTGTGCCTAGCATCGAAACCTCAGCTAACTCTATCCAAGCTCCTCTCTCTACCAACCCCTTAGCCTCCTCCACAGTAAGCACAGTAATCTCTTGGTTTGCGTGTGTGACCACAAAGTCTACTCCAGCATCTTTAGCAGC
The DNA here is from genome assembly GCA_938029515.1 of uncultured Nitrososphaerales archaeon. Lineage (GTDB taxonomy): Archaea > Thermoproteota > Nitrososphaeria > Nitrososphaerales > JAAOZN01 > JAAOZN01. The sequence continues at coordinate 7,655 of CALJAQ010000059.1, read as the reverse complement.
TTCAGCGGCAGCCACCATCTCCTTCACAGATACGTGCCCGCTCTCCAAGAAGACCTTCTTATCTGATGAAGCTAAGATCTGAATGATCTCTTTTAGCTCAGGCTTCACGTTCCCCTTCTCATCTATAAGGCTTATCCCACCATCTCTACCCATAAGCTTATACTGCCAAGCTGAGTCTATCGAGGGGCCGTAGACCGCCTTCGTCTTCGCGCCGAAGTCTCCGCTTAACGCCACCTTAACCGCTCTGGGGTTCAAGCCTCCTACAGCGTAGTTTAAAGCTACCCCACCGTATATCTGAGTAGACTCGAATCCGTGCTGAGAAGCCCACTCGTCCACAACCTCCTGCACAACACACGCTACAGCGCTTGTAAGATAGTTGTGGTCTTTGAAGCATATAGCCTTCAAACCAGCCTCACAAGCCCTCTTACAAGTTTCAAGAATCTTCGGCCGCTCAAGAAGCCAAGCTTCAGGCGCGCCATGCGCATGTATGTCTACCACACCCTTAAGGAAGCTCCAAGCATCCTTCTCAGCCACAGGCTTCAGAGGAGGTTGAAGATAAGGCCAAGCAGGATGACACGCCTTCTTAACATCTTCAACGGACAGAACCCTACCAACCATCTCAGCCAACACGCATCAGATAGAAAGAATAACATCCAGTATTAGAGTGTTTTGGCAAATATGTAGGCTAGAAAGAAAAGGTGGTTAGATTCTTTTTAATAAACTTATAAGTTGGCTACTCTCTATACCTAGTTGAGCTGAGGAGTTTACCGTATCCTAAGATGGGGTCCTTAATTCTAAGCGTTTTTAAGGCGCTCCATATCCCAGCCTGATTACTTGTAACCACGGGCTTACCCAACTCTGACTCCAACCTTTCTATCATATCTAGAGCTCTAAGGTTTGTGCAGCTGATAAATATGCCTTCAGCATCACTAGAATCAACAGAGGTTACTAGCTCGTATACTACTTCTGGGGTTTGGCTTGCTATATCGTGGTTATTACTTAAACCGAGCCCTCTAATATTTACGACGGTGACGCTTTTCTCCTCAAGATATCTTTTTACCGCTTTAAGGATGTCATCTGTATAAGGAGCCGCGACAGAAACTCTGCTGGCTCCAAGTGTTTTGAAGGCTGCGGTGGCTGCTGAAAGGGGTATCACGCAAGGAATATTATGGTTGATTTCAACCATCTGCCTGACCTCCTCCTCAAGGCGAGGAGCTGTTACTGCTGCTGTGCAGCCCCATACTATTACATCTGGGCGGCAGTCTAGTAATGTTTGAAGAGCACGACGGGCATCTTCCAATAACGGAGTGAAATCCTCTACATTAGCTGCGCCTACGAAGCGCATCCTTGATGTGTGAACCGAGACCCCTTGTGGTGCTAGCCGATGGTAATCCATCTCCATAGTAGTGTTTGATGAAGGTACAATTAGACCGATTCTACCCCTTAAGCTAAACATATCTTATTTCAGTATTCTCTTCCTCTGCTATTAACCTATTGCTTACGTTTTCAATGATGTTACTTATGAGGGTCAGCCGTATTACCTTAGCGCATATAAGCTTGGCTGCAACCCTAACGCTAAACCAGTGAAGCAGTGCAAGAACACTTTAAAGGTGCGTCGTCTAAAAAGCCTACCACTACCATCAGAAAGGGGTGACATTAAAGCAGAGCTAACAACCTTAGTCGAACAAAACCCGTAAAATAGTCAAACCTTACCACTATCTAATATTTAAATGTCTCATATACCTCTTTTTAAAACCAAACTAAGGTAAGCTATCTTAGCGGTTTCCTCAAGGAGGTCAAGATTATTATACGCTTCCCAAAGATTCCGCCCCACCACAAGCACTCCGTGTGACTCTAATAGCGCACATCTAACATCATCTTCCATAAACGCTTTTACACAAAGTTTTGTAAGCGCTTCTGAGCCGGGATGCTCGTATCTTATGAGTTTAACTTCGCCTAGCAGCTCGGAGGCTTGAACTGTTATACGTGGTATAGGTCTGCTTGTAGCCGCGAAGGCTGTAGCATAGGGTGGGTGAGCGTGTATGACAGAGCCGATATCAGGTCTAGTCTTATACAGCGCTAAGTGGATTGGTGTTTCGATCGAAGGCAGACCAGCTCCTTTAACCACCTTACCGTTTTGGTCGATGGTCAACACATCTTTATCGCTTAAGTCCTTGAAGGAGGAGCCGCTTCTAGTTATGAGGAAGTATTCACCATCTAACTTTACACTCAAATTCCCCCCAGTTGCGGAAACAAAGCCTCTCAGGTAGATAGATCTGCAGACCTCTATGAGACATCTTCTTACATCATCAGCCAACATATCTGCTCCATACATTCTACACCTTATATGCTTGACGCTTCAACCAATAGGGATTGTCTTGATAACCACCTAAACCGGTAAACCATAACATCACATACCTATGTAGGTTTATAAAGGCAGTGCCGATCTACAATTAGTTTGCAAGCAGACCTAGTCTTAAAAAACGGGCTAGTATTCACATCAAAAGGCATAGTTGAAGCAGATATAGCTGTAAACGAAGAAAAGGTGGCGAAGATAGCAAAGGGACCAAACATCCCAAAAGGCGTAAAGACCATAGACTGTAGAGGAAAGATAATACTACCTGGCTTAATAGACCCACATGTCCACTTCCGCGACCCAGGGGAAACTGAGAAAGAAGACTTTTACACAGGCAGCTGCGCAGCAGCCGCAGGAGGCTTCACACTCGTCGCAGATATGCCGAATAATCAGCCCCCAACTTCTACAGTAGACGCCTTTAAATCGAAGGTTAAGGAGGCTTGCTCTAAGGCTGTCGTTGACTTCTGCCTCTACGCAGGGTGTGGTGCCGAAAATATGACTGAGATGGCTTATCTGGCTGGCGAAGGAGCTATAGCCTTCAAGACTTGGATGTATCTTTCTTCACCCTTCTCCAACCTTTTAGCTGTAAAAGACTTTAAAGAAGTTATACAGATTTTTACCAACACATCTAAACTAGGTGTTCCGATTGCGGTTCACGCAGAAGACGCCGAAACTATAGAGCAGGCAACCACGCTTTTGAAAAGCTCCGGGAGAAAAGACCCAGCGGCTCACTCTGAATCAAGACCAGCTTCAGCAGAAGTAAAAGCTGTTAGAGTCTGCTTAGATGCTGCAAAGAAGACAGGTGTGACACTATACCTCCTCCATCTAACCACTAAAGGTGCTGTTGAGGAGGTTAAGGCTGCTAAAAGCTGGGGTGTGAAGGTAGTTGCAGAAACTTGTCCACACTACCTATTCTTAACAGAAGAAGCCATACTTCAGCTGGGTGCATACGCTAAGATCAACCCACCCTTAAGAGGAATAGAAGATCAGAAGGCTCTTTGGGGATCTTTAGTAGATACAGTGATAGATTGTATAGGTAGCGACCATGCTCCTCACCGTAAGAGAGAGAAAGAAGAGGGTAGAGAAGATATATGGCTCGCACCATCCGGTGCACCGAATATAGAGGTTAGCTTACCTCTAATGCTCACCAAAGTAAACAAGGGAGTGATAACGTTAGCAAGGCTCGTTGAGCTTATGTCAACCAACGCTGCGAAGCTATTCAACCTCTATCCTGCGAGAGGCACTATAGATGAGGGTGCTCAAGGAAGCTTTACAGTGGTAGATCTTAAGAGCGATTATAAAATCAGAGCAGATCACCTTTACACAAAGGCAAAAGAATGTATGCTATTTGACGGCTGGATGGTTAAAGGTAGAGCTATATACACAATAGTAAGAGGAAGTGTGGTGATGGAGGAGGGTGTGGTAGTAGGTTCAAGAGGATTCGGCAGATTCACCCCACGAGGCCTTACGCAGAGGAGATCTCACTCAGTAAGCTGAGGAGGTCATCCTCGCTTAAACCAACTCCCTGTTTTGCACCCCTCTTGGCTACTATACGTCCATTCTTAAAAGCTATAACAGTAGGCACATAGCTGATGTTAAAACGCTCCCAGTAGGGGTGGGAGTCGTCGGTAATATCAGCTTTAGCAAATATATATGGATAGTTTACACTGTGCTTCTCAAATATAGGTGCAAACCTCATGCAGAAGGGGCAGTACGTCGCGTAAAAGACTGCTACGGTAATCCTATCCTCTTTACTCAACTCCTCTGAAAACACGGTCCTGATCTTCTCTAGCACGTCTTAAATAAACCACTACCAACTATTAAGGTTTAACGTTAAAAGATCTGCCGTCAAGATGAGTGAACTAAAAAATAGACAAAATAACTGATGCATATTTGAGATGGGATTTAGTCTATTTTATCTAAGCTTGAACCTTTTATCTTGACAAACCCAAAAGATCTATTTCCTCACACTGTTGCATCACCCTATACTCAGATGGTAGATCACCCTCAGGAAAACCTTGTCTTGAACACGAAAAGGTTAGCAGCGATGGCGCCCTATCATCAGCGCTAACCTACCCACTTTTAGCAGGCTCAGGTAAAAAGAGGCTTAATATACCCCATTTGCTGACCACACAACCCCCTTAAATTTCATCAAAGGTGAGGTAAACAGATAAATAACTGAAAGAAAGCAAAGACAAAAGGTCTGATGAAATATTCAACACAGTTTTAAAATAGGTTCGATAAGCCAACAAGTTTTTAGCATCCTTTAACCTTCTTTGCTTAGATGCAGAATCAGGAGCTTAACCCATTAAAGACTCTTCTTAAACTCTTAGAGAAGCCAATCGGCCCAAAGCCAACCTTTGGAATAGCTGATATGTTGAAGCTGATATTTATACTGGGTGAAGGCAAGCCTAAGGGTAGAAAAAGCATATCAAAAGCTCTCCAGCTAGGTGAGGGCTCTGTTAGGACGATGTTAAATAGGCTTCAAGAGCACCGCCTTATTGAAGTGGAGAGTAGTGGATGCAGATTAAGTGATGCTGGCAAATTAATCCACACCAGCCTCCTTAAGATGCTTACACCGCCTACGCTTATAGATGCTGGTCCTCTAAGTCAAGGAGAGTGGAATTATGTGACACTAGTTAGAGACTCTGCGTCTAAGATAAAGTCTGGGTTAGAGCAGCGTGATGCTGCCGTAAGGGCTGGGGCAAATGGTGCCACTACCATAGTGTATTTAGGTGAGCGGTTTTTACTCCCAGATGGGGAAATTGATCTTGAAGAGAATTATATCCTTCCTCTCTGGGATTCTTTAAGGGCTCTTTTGAAACCTAGAGATGGAGATTCGATTATTATAGTTGGCGGTGGTTCTGTGAAGGCTGCTGAAGGGGGTGCGCTTGCGGCAGCATTATACACAATACTTTCAGATTGATCGTTTGTGGGCAAAAGACATAAAATAGGCGTTCACAGTAGTCTTGGAGTCGGATGGTTTAAAGGGTGGAGTAGGTGGGTGTAGAATCACTCACTAAAGTTACACTTCTGCTGCCTAGAAGCGAGCTTAACGATTGCCTTAGAAGCCTTTTTGAGTTTGGGTTGTTTCATCCTGAGCAGCTTGAAGAATCTGTTTCTGACCTATACTTAAGTGAGTTAAGTGGTAGAGCGTTCAAACTCTTCGCGAACCTAGATGATCTTGTAAAGAAGCTAGCCATAGCCCTTGAACCCAATGTAATCGAGGTGCTAAAGAAAGGCTATAGAATAGAAAAAGAGGTGAAGAGCGCCCGGAACTGGGCTGACCTCATTCAGAGGCTAGAGGCTGAAGCAGCTCCGATTATAGAGCATCTGTCCTCTTTACTCGATGATGCTACACGTATACGTAAGAAGCTGTCTGATTATGATGCTCTTAAGGCTGCTCTTTACACTATTCAGCAGTTTTCAATAGATTTGGAGCTATTTTCAAGGTTAAGAAGGCTACATGCGGTATTTGCGGTAGCCGCTACTAAGGATGTCGCTGAGATAAGGCGCAGCTTAACTGATGTGCTCGTTGTCGAATGCCACTTGACAAAGAATAATAGTGCTATACTGATAGTTGGCATAAAGTCTGATGCTGATAGAGTTGATAAGGTGCTTCGCAGCTTTGAAGTTAAGCCTTTTCTTATCCCCGCTGATCTACCTCAGAACCCAGCTGCAGCCTACGAGGTGGTTGTGAAGAGGTTAGAGGAGGCTGAACACTCGCTAGCCGAATGTGAATCTAAACTTGAAGCTGTGAAGGTTGAAGCGAGCGCAAAGCTACTCGCACTTAGAGAAGCGGCGCAAGTAGCATACACAACTCTCCACAAAGTTAGGAAGGCAGGGGATCTTAAGAGGTTCGCTATTATAGAGGGGTATGTGCCTCTAGGAAGGATTGAACAGTTTAAACAGAGGTATCCGTCTTATCTACTCTTCTTTGACGAGGGGTATTCAAACACCCCCACTCTGATGAATAATAAAAGGCCTGTAAAACCATTCGAAAATATTACACTAACCCAAGGAGCTCCAAGAAGCGGGGAGCTCGACCCAACACCGCTAATAGCGTTCATCTTCCCGATCTTCTACGGTATGATGTTTGGCGACTTCGGGCAAGGTCTGCTTCTCTTCATCTTAGGTCTGATGCTTAAGATTAGAGGTAGCCCTTCCCTTAAGCATTGGGGTGAGATAATAATGGCCGCTGGAGCAGCTGCTACCGTAGTAGGTGCTTTGGTTGGAGAAGGCTTTGGCTTAGAGTTAGCTCATCTGCCTGCTGTCGGCGATTTCTTTAAGCGTATTCAGATTATACATTTGGTTGAGCACGGCAGCTTCAACGCAGAGGCTGTTAGCACCATTCTTTCAGTCGCCATATTGATAGGTGTAATTCACATCTTCATCGGGTTGGTGCTCGATATAATCAAAGGTCTTAAGGGTGAGAGCAGAGTTGAGCTCTACACGCTTAAAATCCCATCGATATTACTGTATGTGTTTGGCGTCGGCTTCAGCCTCTCTTTCATAGCCTCAGGATACAGCTTCGCAGCGGTCTTAACAAGCGACAGCAGAGTTCCTATCATATCAGATATATTAGGCTTTACGGTAACGGCCAGCAGCCTATCGAATATGACGCTTCCAGTTACTATAGTTGCTGCTGCTTGGATAGTGATAGGTAAACCTCTTGAAGGCATATTGGCAAAGGGTCATGGTGAGAAGGAGAGCCCATTTATGGGTCTGATCTTCGGTATAGTCGAGTTCCTACTTAGGCTTGTGGAGTTTCTCGCCAACACTATAAGCTACGCTCGACTCGGGATTCTTCTTTTGGTTCACGCTGCGCTGATGTTCGCAGTAACGATGACTTTAAGCCTCGGCCCAATGGGGTACCCTATCTGGATAATAGGTAACCTTGGTGTTGTAGCGCTTGAAGGGTTAATCGTCTATATACAGGATATAAGGCTTCACCTGTATGAATGGTTTACGAAGTTCTACGAGGGCACTGGTCGACTCTTTACTAAGATAGCGCCAGAAACGACATACGTTAAGATAGAGTGGGAGTCTTAAGATAAGGAGATCATCTTCGACATAATCTCTTTAGCAGCAAGCCCTTGCTCTATACCGAAGGCTAATGCAGATAGGCTTCTAACCTCAGCCTCCTTCAGCTTAATTAGAGCAAGTGCAACGCCCAAGCCTGAAATTTGCCACGTAAAAGCCTTTAAAGCCTGTTTGTAGCCGTATGTTTCGAACTCTGATTCAAGCTTACGGATAGCTTCTTCTCCGCTTGAGCCTGGTGGTATGAGTTTGCCGTATG
>CALJAQ010000058.1 GCA_938029515.1 uncultured Nitrososphaerales archaeon | reverse complement strand
AAGTCGGGTGGGTTCTTCTTCTCAGGGTCTAGATCGATCTTCCGAAGCGCGAGTTCTACCCTGCTTTGGTGTGATAGTGCTCCGAAGGCTTGGAACTTCGATGTGTCAAAGAAGATGCCTTTACTTGTTTTGTAGGCGTAGCCTTTCTCTAACAGTGCTTTGATCTGCTGTATCATCTGAGGTAAGTAGGATGAAGCCTGCGCAAAGAATGTTACTGTGTTGACGCCTAAGCGCTTAAAGTCTTCTACGCACGCCTCTTTATACTTGGCTGCGATTTCGCCTCCGCTCTTCCCCTCTTTCTTGGCTTTCTCGAAGATTTTATCATCTATGTCTGTGATGTTGATGATGAATGTGACGGTGTAGCCTAAGTGTTTAAGGTATCTGGCGACTACGTCGTAGAATATGTAGGTTCTGGCGTGGCCTAGGTGGAGGTAGTCGTAGACAGTCGGCCCGCATACGAACATCTTAACCACACCCTTTATGGTAGGTGTGAAGACCTCTAATCTGCGGCTATATGTGTTATAGAGTTGAAGCGGCAACAATCTAAACATGTAGATGCTGGTTTGGTAAATACTTTAAGAGTCGATAACATTAGGCTAGGTGATGAAAGGCTATAGGGAGAAGTCGTTAAGGACATTTAAGGATCTTAGGGCTGCGCTTGAGCAGCTCGATCCGGATGCTGGAGTTAGGGTTGAGGCTGCGTTTGCTGAATTTAACGGCGGTGGCTTTATATTCATAGGTAGAGCAGCAGAAGGCTACATAGTCAACATATGTGACAGTGTTAAAAACGATGATGGTCTTCAAGTGCCTGCCGGTAAAGAGAGGTGGCTGACTCTTAAGAGCGTAGATGAAGTTATGGAGCTTATTTTAAGGGCTGCTACGCGCCCTCTTAAAGCGTATCTATATTGAAGACTAAAGCTTGGATATAACCCCTTCATAGAGTAGCTCTAAACTTCTTTGGTCGTAAAAGTCTGGTAGGAAGAATATGAAGCGCTCAAATCCGAGATCACGGTAAGCGTTTATGGTTGTCAACCACTCTTCGCTGCTGCCACATACATGAGGCTCTACGCCTGTATTCAGCCGCCTAGCCTTCTCTAAGGCGTCATCTCTCGTAGAGCTGAGCACACCTACCCAGTGAATCGACCGTCTTATGCTCTTGGCATCCCTACCTACACTCCTACAGCACTCTTCTAGCACGGTATTCAGCTGCTTAACCCTATCCACACCACCACCGAAGTTACTCCAATCAGCGTATTTAGCCACAACTTTAAGTGTAAGCCTGCTGCCCCCTCCTACAGTTATCGGTGGGTGAGGGCGCTGTATGGGTTTAGGGTAGCAGTAAGCATCTTTTATCGAGTAGTATCTTCCCTTAAAGCTCGGCTTCTCTTCACACCACATCTTTTTTACTATCTTTAAGCTTTCTTCAAGCATCGATACACGTGTAGACAAGTTAGGGTAGATGTAGCCGTAGCTCCTATATTCTGCTTCATACCATCCAGCACCTATTCCGAACTCAAGCCTCCCTTGTGAAATGTTATCTACCGTCGCTGCCATCTTAGCGAGTAAGGCTGGGTTGCGGTATGAGTTGCAGAGTACCAGCATACCGAGTCTAACCCTATGTGTTATAGGAGCAAGGTAGCTTAGCAGCATCCAACCCTCGAAGCAATGACCTATACTACCTCTATATTGGGTAAAGTGGTCGTAGAGCCAAAGCGACTCAACCTTAGAGCCTTCAGCCCACTCCACTAAGTTGAGAATCGCATCTACACGCTTTTCGCTTGGGATATTATTTAACTCACCGTGCCAGCCTTGGGGCACAATTAACCCGAAAAGAGCCAACACTACTCTCACTTAATAAGCAGAATTTAAGAGTTAAGCGAGCGCTTCGCAGCTTTTAGCAGGTTGCTCAGCAGCATAGTAATCAGCATAGGGCCTAGTCCACCTGGCACAGGCGTTATAGCTGAAGCCTTCTTTGAAGCGTCTTCGAAGTCCACATCCCCTACAAGCTTGCCGTCAAGGTAGTTGTTTCCAGCATCGATTACTACAGCCCCAGACTTTATATGCCAGCCTTTAATCAGCTTTGGTTTAGCCACATCTACAAGGAGAAGATCTGCTTCAGAGACACCGCTGGGAACAGATGCTGACTCTTTAATGTGAAGCCTAACTTTTGCGCCTAGGTTTAGTGAAAGGGCTGCAAACGGTCTGCCTAAGATCACGCTACCGCCTAAGATGTGTATTGTGCTCCCGTCAAAGTTGAAGGGCGCTGACCGAGCTAAATCTAAGGCTGCTAAAGCGCCTGCTGAAACGAACCCCTCTCTACCAGCGAGTAGTAGACCGAGGCTGGATGATGAGGCGCCATCAACATCCTTCTCTACATCTATCAGGTCTAGGGCCTTCTGTTCGTTGATGTGCTTCGGCAGTGGGAGCTGTAGAAGTATGCCGTGCACCTTGGGGTCTTCATTTAGGGACTGTATCGTAGCTTCTAGTGTGCTGTACTCTGCCTCTTCTGGCAGGGTGATTACTTTAGCTTCTACACCTATGCTTCGACAGGCTTCAGCCTTCCGCTTCACGAATCCAGCGGCGCCCCCTAGATCTCCAACGTGTATTAGAGTGAGGGTGGGCACTATACCTTTTCCTCTGAGCTCAGCAGCTTGTTTAGAGAGCTCGCTTCGAACCTCCTTTGAACGCTCTCTCCCATCAAGTATCTTAGCCAAAATGCTTCTCTAGATCGGCATGAAGCTGGTTCTATTTTAGCTTTGAAAAACTCTAATAGTGTTAGCGTCTAAAGGTGGGTTGGTTTGCTTAAAGTTGTATTTGCTAAGATAGGGATGATAGGCATAACCACTATGGTTGAAGGTTTATTTGACGAAAGGGCTGTACGCAGAGATATCGTTGTTAGATCTGTATACTCAGGCTGCAAGATGGAGGCTATTGACGCTAAAGAAGTCGTTGAAGCATCATTATCCTTTAAACCTAACCTCATAGTCTTCGTGACGCCATATCTGCAAGGCGATGGGCCTATGGTGGCAGTAGACATACTCTCTAAAAGCGGGGTGACCACCTGCGTGATAACCAACACCGCTTCAAAACAGGTCTTAAATAAGTTGGGTGAGAGCGGCATCGGCTACATAGTGGTAGATGCCGACCCAATGATAGGCGCTAAGAAAGAGTTCCTCGACCCTGTTGAAATGTGCCTATTTAACAGCGACATAATCAGAGTCTTAGCCTTAACAGGAGTCTACAGAGCCGTACAGGTTGAAGTGGATAAGATAATAAACTCGCTTAAAGAAGGAGCCAAACCGCAGCCCCCCAAGCTCATCTTAGATAAGGAGAAGGCTTTGGCTTACGCAGGCTACCAGAACCCTTATGCCGCTGCTAAGGCGATGGCCGCCTTTGAAGCTTCTAGGCTCGTCGCTGAGCTGTCTATGAAGGGGTGCTACGCTGTTAAAGATTTGGTTAAGGCGCTCCACTACGTCTCAGCTTCACATGAAGTTATGCGTGCAGCTTCGATGCTAGCAGATGAAGCTAGGGAGGTAGAGAAGAAGAACGACACAGTAGAGAGGGTGATACACATCTCTGACGGAGCTTTGGTGAGGAGGGTCAAGCTCTTAGAGGGGGTGTAAAGTAGGTAGGAGCTCCTATTAACGTATGTATAAGAGTTCTATAAGCCGATAGAAGCGTAGATACGCTGATGAAGATAATTGGCGTTGGCTATAAAAGATCTTGCTAGGTGATCTTAACCCCTCTGATTACGACCCCCCTGCCTTTAACTACTCTACCTATAGGTTTAGTGTTAAAGCCGTGCTTCTTAAAGGTCTTCTCAACCTCCCCCACGCACTCTGCTCTGGTTACCAAACAGCATCCTACCCCCATGTTGAATGTACGATACATCTCCTCATCGCTTAACCCGCCTTCTTTCTGAATCAGCTTGAAGATCGGTGGAGGCTCAGGTAGATCGTCGAGATTAAACCCCAGATTTGAGCCTTTGGTTAAGCGGTTGAGTTTAGTGAATGCGCCTCCGGTGATATGCGCTAACCCTGAGACGTAGACCCCTTTCCTTAAGATTTCGAGCACAGGTTTAACGTAGATTAATGTTGGCTCGAGTAGCTCATCTCCTAGACTACGGTCCAATGGCGCCACGGTTTCATGTAAACTGTATTTGTCTAAAAGGATCTTTCTAGCAAGGGTTAGACCGTTCGAGTGTATGCCCGAGCTGCTGACACCTACGACAACTTCACCAACCTTCATCTTCTCCCCAGTCACTAACTTATCCTTCTCAACCAAGCCTACAGCTGCACCTGCTAGATCAAATGTTCTCTCATCATCAGCCAAGAGGTCTGGCAGAACAGCTGTCTCCCCACCTACTACCGCTACACCAGCCATAGATGCGCCTTTAGCTACCCCCTTAGCTACCTCTTTGATGAGATGCTCATCTGGCTTCTTTAGGGCAAGGTAGTCTAGGAAGGCGAGCGGCTCAGCACCCACGCAGATGAGGTCGTTAACATTCATGGCTACGCAGTCTATACCCACAGTGTCATATCTGCTCAGCTTCTGCGCTACGATCACCTTCGTCCCAACGCCGTCTATATGCGTGGCGAGCAGCCTGCCGTCCTTTAGATCTATTAGCCCTGCGTAATGCCCTATACCGTAGTAGACTGAGCCTACCTTTCCTCTCCTGAACCTGAAGGTTGATGAAAATATCTTCGCGAGGTCATCGTGTCTACGCTTTATCTCCGATACATCCACCCCGGCTTCAGCATATGATTTAGGCTTCATACCTTTTAGTAATGCCCCCTATATGTTACTACTTCGTTGCACTAAAGCCTTCTTCCAGATATGAGTTCGTATGCCGTTATGTATCTTCTCATAGTCTCTTCTACGAGATCTGAGGGTAGATTCGGCGGTGTAGGTGGTGGCAGCCCAGCCTTTCTAGCCTCCTCTAACCTATCTCTAAATGAAACTTTAATCAACCAGTCTCTAACGATCTGCTTATCGTAGCTCTTCTGCTCCTCTCCAACCTTATACTCTGACTTTAACCAAAGCCTGAATTCATCAGGCCCAAGCGAATCTCCGAGTATGATTCTCCCCTCTTCGTCTCTTCCAAACTCGAACTTGACATCAGCTATTATGAATCCAGCTCTGTCAGCCTGCCTCTTCATCTCCTCGTATAGCTTGATGGATGTCTCTTCAAGTAGGTTGTATTCTTCTGCTGTTAAAAGACCTTGCGCAACCGCGTCGCATTTAGCTATAGGCAGATCTTTGCTTTCAGACTTTGTAGTAGGGTCGAAGATTGGTTGAGGGAGCTCTTCTGCAAGCCTAAGAGCCTTATCTACCTTAATCACACCTCTCCTTACTCGCTCATAGTAGCTCCCGTAACTGTACCCCCTGACTACACACTCCAAAGGTATCATACCCAGCTTCTTAGCAACCATCTTGTTAGGAGGTATTACCTCGAGCATGTGGTTAGGGTAGGGTAGCGTTTGGAACCAGAATTCGCTGAATCTGCAGAGCACTTCACCCTTCCTAGGTATGGTTGTTGGAAGCACGACATCAAACGCAGAGACTCTGTCTGAGAAGATGAAGAGTAGCTTATCCTCACCGTATTCGTAAACATCCTTAACCTTACCGCTCTTTATGAGCCTCATATTTGATGTTGGTGTAGCCATCACAGCTTCCCTCTTCTGTAGAGCGCTATCTTCTCCAGTATGCTGGCATCCTTCAGCGCCAAGATCTCGGCAGCTAGTAGCGCACCGTTCTCAGGGTTATCAACCCCGACGCAAGCGACTGGGACTCCTCGAGGCATCTGAACAATAGAGAGTAGTGAGTCAAGCCCGCCGAGAGCCCTATTGAGTGGAACACCGACCACTGGCTTTAGCGTTCTTGACGCGATGTAGCCTGGTAAGTGGGCTGATAAACCAGCGATGGCTATGAAGACGTCAGCCTTAGAGTTTGAAACGTATATGTCCAGATCCTCATAGTTTCTATGGGCTGATAGGTAGGCTACATCATACTTTAAGCCGAGCTTACTTAAAACGTCTTCAGCCCTCTTCACATACTCAGCATCGCTTTTAGAGCCTGCGATAAGGCAGATAGGTGCTTCACCCATATCAGCGCTCTTCCATAAACCTATTTAAAAAACATTTGCAAACCTTAAATCAAATCTTCACGTCTAAGTATGTATGCGCTCTATATGGCCTGAGGCTCACAGATTTGAAGCATCTATCACATGGGATGGTAAGACCGGTGGTTTCGTTAGGAGTAGGGGTTTTGAGCTGCTCTTCGATATGCCGAAGGTGTTCGGGGGATTAGGGAGAGGTTTCTGCCCAGATGAACTCTTTTTATCCGCATTAGGCTGCTGCCTGATAACCACCCTCCTAAGCTTTAAGCAAAGATTCGACTTTAACGTAAAGAGCTTACAAGCAGGGGTGGAGGGTGAAGTTAGACTCGCTGGTAGCGGTGGGTATAGAATTAAAGCCATCAGAGTACATATAAAAGCATCAACATCTGAAGATGAAGTTGAGAGAGTCAAAAGATACCTCGAGTTAGCGAGAGAATACTGTCATATTACACGTTCAATAGAAGGGTGCATACCCATAGATGTTCAGATAGAGGTTGTAAGCGGCTGAATGGAGATTAAGCAAATAGACGCTTAAGAAAACTTAACCCCTCCTTAGCTAACTGATCTTGAGAAGCCGATTTAGGGGACCATATACGCATAGCGGCAGCAAACCCCTGATCCTTAGGTGTAAACGATTCTACCACACACATCCCTCTATACCCTATACTCTTGACAGCGTCGGCAACCTCCATCCAGTTTACAGTGCCTGAACCAGGTGCTCCACGATTGGATTCTGATGCGTGTAAATGGTACAGCCTCTTACCGGCAGACTTTATAGCCCAGCCTAAGCTCCTCTCCTCTATATTCATGTGAAATGTGTCAAGCAGTAGACCCACATTTTCTTCACCTATCTTATTCACAAGCTCAAGCCCTTCTGATGCGGTGTTAATTAGGCTAACATCGTATCTGTTGAGGGGTTCAAGCGCCACCTTCACCCCCAACTCTCCAGCCTTCTTTACGACCGGCTTTAACACCTCCGCAGCAGAAGATATGAGTCCAGCCTTCTCTTTTTGAGTTAAGAACCTTAGATCACCTACAGCAGCGTAAATAGGGCCGGCGACCACTTCAGACCCAAGTTTTGAAGCAGCATCAACGACATACTCAAGATATTTTAAAGCATTAGCCTTGATGCTAAGGTCTACGCTCAAAGGGTTTGTATGTGGAAAGCAGCCTGCTGTCACGGCAACACTCAGATTTGCTGTAGTTAGGTGTTGCTTAACATCTTCTGTTGGGAATGAGGTATCTAAGATAGGAAGCTCAACCGCGTCGAAACCCATTCTGCTTATCTTCTCTATTAGGCTAACGTTCTCTATAGACACAGCTGGCTCCCATATCCAGAAGTGTGCACCTATCTTCATAGCCGATCATATTCACCCTCTGTCCTAAATAAGCCTTCTATAACTAATCTGCTTTGTTGCAAATTGGTTCCTCTCTCAGATCGTAGTAGGTTTGGCTTGCCGTTTGCCTGCTGTTAGGGTGTTGTTAGGGTTTGATCTTCATCTCCTGTATTATGTGGAGGGGTGTATGCTCTTATGAACATAATTCTGTACTCGTTCACATCAAGTTGCATTCACCGCTTCTAGCTAAAGATATTTTTAGTAGCAGAGTGTGGTTAGGGGTGTTTGAAGATAGAGGAGTTTGTTGAAAAATATGGTGAGCCGTATTCAGTTAGGCTGGGGATAGACCTCCTCTCTGGGAGGGAAGAAGAGATCGTGAAGTGGTTTCTGGCATCGATACTCTACGGCAAACCTATTCGTGAAACTTCTGCTACAAGCACCTACTTCGCCTTTAAAGAGCATCACCTCTTGAGCGTAGATAAAATCTTGGAGGCTGGCTGGGATAGGTTGGTGGATGTGTTGGATGAGGGTGGCTACGTTAGATATGACTTCAGCACCGCTACGAAGCTGCTGAACGTATTTGAGGGGTTGAAGAAGAGGTATAACCGCAGTTTATTGAATCTGTATAATTCCTCTAAAGATAGTAGGGATCTGGAGGCCAGATTAAAGGCGCTTGGTAAGGGTTTGGGTGATACAACGATCTCCATATTCCTCAGAGATATGCGTGTGATCTGGGAGAAAGCAGACCCAAAGCCCACACCGCTAGTTAAACTAGCGATGACCAAACTCGGTATCAGCGATCTTAAGAGCTTTGCTAAAGAAAGGCGGTTGAATCTGATCCGCCTTGAAACAGCCCTTTTAAAGCTAGGAAAAGAGTTAAAAAGGGGGAGGAAAATAGACATCGAATTTTGAAGGCTTATAGAGGTTAAACAACATTCTCAATCCGCACCACAAATCTGTATATAAAACATCACATAATGCCGTTAGACTACAGCCATTCAGAATATACTCGATATTTTTAAACTCTAAAAGCTGCAATATATCCAAGCTTGTTAACAGTATTATCTGACTGACGGTATTACTGCTGCTCATACTATCCATTAAAGAGAATATGTTGAGCATAGTGTAAGAAGGAGGCGCGGTCGCGTGTCTGAACCTAATTGGTTCCAAATTTTCTTACCCTGTTTAGTTCATCTGTTCTTCTGCCTGTTTAATGGGGAGCAGCTAAGCGACTATTAGATAGCTTTATGAGTAGTAGAAAGGCGGAAACAAACGTATGACAGGAACATTAGCCTTGTACAAGAGTGTCAAATGACACTAGTACAAACATGAAGTAAGAATTGAAGAGGAGTATAGGAAGGTTAGCGATGAGAGAGGCTTTAGCATATATAGGGTGGAGTTAGGAACTTCGCTAAGTGTTTGATGGAGCGGGTGGGATGTAACTGAAGGGAGAATTCCCCTTGTGTTTCACTATATATAATTATGCTCTCTCTTTGCTAACATAGAGGCTCCACGTGTAGGGGTTGAATTCGTTAGGGTAATCAGAGAGGGTGGCAAAACCGTTAACGACGAGCCACATGTTCACATTTAAGACGTGGGT
>CALJAQ010000057.1 GCA_938029515.1 uncultured Nitrososphaerales archaeon | reverse complement strand
GTGTGAAAGGCGCAGTATGCCCACTCTACATGCAGAAGGAAGCCGTTGATGCTTGCCATCAACTCCTCTTACCTTATCTTTACTAAAGCTACGCAAATCATAGCTATGAGAGGTTGTGTGGCGTGAACACCTACTCTCCATCCCTTACCCTCAAAAATAACCAGCTAGTTTTCCACCTGTTCGAGAATAGGAAGCCGTATCACGATCAAGCGTCTTAGCGCTGAGGAATTGCTACATCTCAGTATGCGTTAACTTGGCAGCCTGACTGTGAAGCATACTGCCCTTCTTGTGGGCGTATAGGTGTCTGCACTATCAAGGCGCTAAGCTAACTTAGCCTGCTCCTTATAGGTAACAGCACCGCTTATTACATACTTTAAATATTTATAATTCAAAGTTTATTTTGAAGGAAGAAGGTCTGTATGACCACTCGAAGGGATGAGGAGAAAAGTTTGCTTAAAAGGTCTAGGGATTTTCTTGAAACGGCGGAGTATCAGATAAGTAGAGCCTTCTATGATTTGGCGGCTTTCAGCTTAGATCAAGCGTTGCAGCTTTTCTTGAAGGCGAAGGTGTTGGCTGAAGGTGTTGACTACCCGAGAACTCATAGTGTTAGGGCTCTTCTAGAAACGCTCTCAGATTTAGCTTCAGAAAACAGAAAATCTAGTGTAGAGGGAATATTGGAAAAATATTTGCTGGAGCTCGGGGTGTTAGAAGATGCTTATATAACATCACGGTATATTATGAGGGAGTTTACTAAGCAAGAAGTTGAGAGATTGGCTAAAGCTGTTAAGGAGATTATGAATGATGTCTCATAAAATTCTGGTGGATGCTGCGCTTAAAAGGAGGAAGGCTTTCGAAAAACTGCCTGAATATTTGAGAACTATTAAAGATACCGTTTGTAAACTTGACCCAAAGGCTGAAGTTTACATCTTCGGCTCGGTTGCAGAGAAAAATTACAACTACTCCAGTGATATAGATATCCTAATAATCACCAGAGGTCATCCGGCTCAAGTTCTTTCAGAGTTGTGGAAGGCTGGAATAAAAGACCCTTTTGAGATTCATGTGCAAACCCCTGAAAAAGCCATGTTTTATAAAACGAGGGCAAAGCTTGTTAAAGTTAGCTTTTGAAGCACAGTAGACGTGAAACTCGGAGAAAGGTGTGAAAGATAGGGTGGACATAATTCCCATTCTCGACTCTTGATTTGAAAACCGATTTCTCAATCAGTTAATAGAAAAGTGTCGTGTAAAAATTATATAGTATCGATAATGGGAGCTTAATGTGCAATATGTTAGAAGAGTTTGACACCCAGAGATTTATCGATGAAACCATTCAAGCGTTGAAGAGGGAAGTAGATGGTCCAGCAGTCGCTGCCTGCTCTGGCGGTATAGATAGCACAACCACAGCGGTTCTAGGATGTAGGGCTTTAGGTGAAAGGCTTACAGCAGTCTTTTTAGATGATGGGTTGATGCGTGAAGGTGAGCCTGAAGCTGTAGTATCTATGTTAAGCAAGCTAGGCTTAAAAGTGAAGCTTTACGATGTGAGCGCGAAGTTCTTCGAAGCTCTGAAGGGCATCACAGATCCAGAGTTAAAGAGGAAGGCCTTCCGCTCAACCTTCTACCACACCCTATCAAAGGTCGTTAGGGAGGCGGGTGCACAATACCTCTTGCAAGGCACTATAGCAGCCGACGTTGTAGAAACCAGTAGAGGTGTGAAGACTCAGCATAACGTTCTGGAGCAGATCGGCATAGACACGTTAAAAGAGTACGGATATAGGGTTGTTGAACCCCTCAAAACCCTATACAAGCACCAAGTTAGGAAGGTAGCAGAAGCCCTACAGCTACCAAAAGAAGTTATAGAGAGGAAGCCTTTCCCAGGGCCAGGCTTATCCGTTCGAGTGGTTGGAGAGGTGACTCGAGAGCGAGTGGAATTGGTTAGGAGGGCGACCAAGATCGTTGAAGAGGAGACAAAGGGTATCAGATGCTTCCAAGCATTTGCAGTACTTATGAGTGACAGGGCAACAGGTTTGACCGAAGATGGTAAAAGGAGATACGGTGAAGTAGTTGTAGTAAGGGTAGTAGAGTCGCTAGACGCTATGACAGCCAAATCAGCTAAGATCCCTTGGAGGACTCTAGAGAAGATAAGGAGGAGGATTACAGAAGAGCTGCCTACAGTAACTAGGGTTCTATATGAGTTGACTGGTAAACCGCCCGCAACAATCGAATTTGAGTAGCTTTATTCTCCTTTCTTTAAAAGAATATTGAATATTTGTTCAACTCATATAAAAACGTATGGTCTCTTTTAAAACAAAGAAGTTTAGAGGCTTCAAAAGTTTCCTCGTAACAAACATTATTGTTCCAACAAATATAGCTAGGCACAACCCCACATACCATGCGCACATATTAGGATCTGCTGAGTAAAGACTTTGACCACCCCACTCAGCTAACACATCAACCCATCCCAGATTATTGAGTTTAATACGCTGTAAATGAAGAAGATGAAATCACACTCTTTAAACTCTGTTTTTCAAAAAGTTCACAAGACTCCTGCATAACCAGATGGATGTGTAACGGCTGACACTTAAGTGTTGTCTTAAGGAAAGTGAGGGGTATTCACGTAAGATTCTACTGCTTTGCCTCCTCACCTTGTGCTTCCGGTAGATTTGGGAAGGCTTCTTTCATCCTCTGCTCAGCTACAGCAGACGCCTCAGCTAGTATCTTCGCAGCCTCCTCGTTCGCGGCTTCAAAGTTTAGTGTTAACCCTCCTAGCTGCCCAGCTTCAACCAAGATGCTGCTCAGCATGCTATTTATTTCAGACAGCTCGCCTTCAGCATCAGGCATAGCGGTGCTCAGAGCGTTTCTTAACGATCTTACGATACCAGCGGCTGGTGCAAGGGTAACCGCTATGTCTCCAAGGTCTTGGACGGTTTTCAACCTCATCGCGATCTGCTCTAACGCAAGCCTAGCTTGAGCAACAATCTTATTCAACTTTCTAACCTCAGCCAACTCGTTAGAGAGGGCTGTTGCGAGCTGAGTATCATGGTTTTGCATAGCGGAAACAGATCTTCTAAAGATATCTTCATCTTTCCTCTTCAGCTTCGATAATATAGAATCCATCTTACGAATCTCGGCTTGAAGCTTCCTTGAAGCCTCCTCGATCCTTTGCTTCAGAGGCCCAGATGGTTGAAAAGCTTCTCTAATTCTCTCAGCAGCTGTAGGTTGCTGAGGCCTGATCCACTTGTTAGTAAAGTCAGCCACTTCTATACCCCTCATCTAACCATAGCTCACAAAACTTTAACAGATGTTTAGCAAAAATAGTTGACCGAACTGTTAACGGCCATTCTTCCACCAGTATAACCAGAGGGCTTGACACATATGAGGAGCAGGCTAAGTTAGCTTAGCGCCTCGATAGGGCAGTCACCTAGCCCATAGAGCAGTATGCTTCGCATCCAGGCTGCCAAGTTAACGAGTACTGAGGCGCAGCAACGCCACGAAGCGCTAAGACGCCTGATCTTGATACGGCTTCCTATTCTTTAATATGCTATAGTAGCATAGTGGGAGTTGCTGTTGCAACGATGCTATCTGCTCCCCTTCCTCTCAGCAAGAGGGTGGTAGAATCTTAATGTTTTATGCTTTACGTGGGCAGCCTCTACTATTATCCATCTGCGCCGCATTGAACCCTGCTTCGAGTAGTGCTTCGCGTGCCTCCCTGAAGTCCTTACAGAAGACCAGCGTAGAAGCGTAGCTTCTCGCCGTCTGGGAAGCGCTCCACCCTCCAGATCTCAGACTTGATGAGCAGTGCTGACTAGTACCCTATACCTAGTATGATTCTAAGGAGCCTTACATCTTCATAAGCCTCTCCCTCAGCCTTCTTTGATAGAGTTGGTTGCCTAATGTGGCGAATGGTCTGACTACATATGGTGTCTTGCATCGTAGCTCCCTCTTAGTCCCAATATAATTTCTGAGTATGCATAGAGCCTTCTCTACAGCACCTAAGATATACCATAATGTAACCTATATGGAGCATCT
>CALJAQ010000056.1 GCA_938029515.1 uncultured Nitrososphaerales archaeon | reverse complement strand
GGCACGCAGCCACTCCATCACCTAGCTCGCATCGTTTACAGCTGGGACTACCCGGGTATCTAATCCGGTTCGCTCCCCCAGCTTTCATCCCTCACCGTCGAGCGCGTTCTGGCGGACCGCCTTCGCCACTGGTGGTCTTCCGTGGATCAGCGGATTTTACCCCTACCCACGGAGTACCGTCCGCCTCTCCCGCTCCCTAGCCCTACGGTATCCCCCGCAGCTCAACGGTTGAGCCGTTGAATTTAACGGAGGACCTATAGAGCCGGCTACGGATGCTTTAAGCCCAATAAACGCCCCAACCACTCGAGGAGCTGGTATTACCGCGGCGGCTGACACCAGACTTGCCCTCCCCTTATTCCTTGGGCTTTTTAGACCCAAGAAAAGCTATCCTCAGCGGATAGCACTCAGAGTAGCCTCGTCACGCTTTCGCGCATTGCGAAGGTTTCGCGCCTGCTGCGCCCCGTAGGGCCTGGACCCTTATCTCAGTGTCCATCTCCGGGCTCCTTCTCCCAAAGCCCGTACCGGTTATAGGCTTGGTGGGCCATTACCCCACCAACTACCTGATCGGCCGCAGTCCCATCCTGAAGCGGTTAAGAGAACATGCTCCCTTAACCATTTTGACCAAGACCCATTCCAGGTGTCCTGCTCTATCGTGGATTAGTCCCAGTTTCCCGGGGTTATCCACGTCTTCAGGGTAGGTTGACTACGTGTTACTGAGCCGTACGCCACGCTTCTCACGTGGTTGAGAAGCGTTCGACTCGCATGGCTTAGTCCCGCTCTGAGAGCAGTTGGGTCCGGCAGGATCAACCGGAGTCGAGGCGTTTATTTCTCTGGAGTACGGCTAAGCTTATGCGAGGGCACACGGCCTACATCGGATTCAACAGGTGTCTGTTGAATCTTCATATCTGTTAGCGCGTCTGGAGGTCTATAGCACATCGCTTGGGTTTGACCCATACGCTTACTATAGACGCCGCCAAGCGACGCGCAGATATTTAGTAAGCGGTAGACCTGGATATAAGTGTTTATTTTCCGTTTGTAAGAAGGTGGTATAGTATTGCTTTCTGCGTGTGTAGTCTGTTTTCTGCTTCTTCCCAGACTACTGACCATCTTCCGTCTATTACACTATCTGTGACCTCCTCCCCTCTGTGTGCTGGTAAGCAGTGCATGAAGATTGCGTCACGCTTGGCTTGGGCCATTAAACGTTCGTTTACTTGGTATTTAGGTAGGAAGACGCGTAGTCTCTGATTTCTTTCAGATTCTTTTCCCATAGAGATGAATGTGTCTGTCATTACGACGTCAGCGTCTGAAACCGCTTCTATAGGGTTTTCAGTCACAACGATGTTCGCTGCAGCCACTTCTTTTAATATTTCTTTTTTGGGTTGATATGGTTTTGGGCAAGCTAATGTTAGTTTAAGGGCAAGTTTTGCGCAGGCTACTATAAGTGTGTTGGCTACGTTATTGTCTCCATCTCCTACCCATGCTATCTTCAAGTTTGTGAGACTACCTTTTCTTTCCCTTATTGTCTGAAGGTCTGCCAGGATTTGGCAAGGGTGGTACAGGTCAGATAGACCGTTGATAACTGGGATGCTTGCGGCATCTGCAAACCTCACCAAGTCTTTGTGAGATGCTACGCGGAGCACTGCTGCATCTACGTAGCGTGATAACACTCTTGCAGTATCTTCTACCGATTCTCCTCTTGAGAGCTGCATCTCGCTTGAATGGAGTGTAATACTGTTTCCACCTAGCTCTTTTATTGCTACTTCGAAGCTGATTCTTGTTCTGGTAGATGGTTTTTCAAATATTAGTGCTACTGTTTTGTCTGTTAGTGGTTTGTTTAAGATGCTTCGACGCCGCTCATTTTTGAATCGCTCTGCTGTGTCGAGTATTGTGAACACCTCTTCAGCAGTTAGCTCCTTTAATGAAAGTATGTCTCTACCTTTTAGCGGCATTGCCTCTTCGCAATTAGATCTGATTTTAGCTGTATAATTGTGTTTCCAAATTTGCTACTGCATATCTAGCAAGGAGTTTACAAATTCATCTGAGTTGAAGGGTTTGAGGCTCTCATAGTTCTGCCCTACACCTAAGTAGAGTATGGGTTTGCTTGTCACGTAGACTATTGAAAGCGCTGCGCCACCCTTCACATCCGCATCCACTTTGGTGAGCACGGCTGCGTCAAAGCCTGTAAACCTCTGAAACTCTTTGGCTTGTGACACGGCATCATTCCCAGCCAGAGCGTCGCCTACGAATATCTTTAGATCGGGTTTAACGACTCTGACTATCTTCTCCATCTCATCCATTAAGTTTCTGCTTGTCTGCATCCTTCCAGCTGTATCCACTAGAACTACATCAAGCTTATGCTTCTGAGCGTATACTACTGCGTCTCTAGCTACTGCCGCAGGGTCTGCACCATATCTTTGAGCGATAACCTTTAGACCAAGCCTTTCTGCGTGTGTTGTCAGCTGCTCTATAGCGCCAGCCCTATGCGTGTCTGCGCAAGCTAATATGACGCTGAACCCCCTCTGCTTTAGATGATGGGCGAACTTGGCTATTGTTGTAGTTTTGCCTGTTCCGTTTATGCCTAAGAATACTGCAACATATGGTTCACCCTTGGTTTTTTTAGCTTCTATGAGGCGTAGTAAGTCTATCGGTTGAGCTTTAAAGAACTCTTCTTTTATGATCGATGAGAGCCGCTGTTTAAGGTATTCGCGTGTTAGGGTGCTTCTACTGAGCTTTAGCCCTGTGACTTCTTGTTTGATCTTTGAGGTGAGTGCTTTGACAACTTCTTCTGCTACGTCGCTTTCAAGAAGGGCCATTTCAAAGTCCCAAAGCACCTTTTCAACCTCTGCTT
Organism: uncultured Nitrososphaerales archaeon; assembly: GCA_938029515.1. Classification (GTDB taxonomy): domain Archaea; phylum Thermoproteota; class Nitrososphaeria; order Nitrososphaerales; family JAAOZN01; genus JAAOZN01. The sequence continues at coordinate 4,363 of CALJAQ010000056.1, read as the reverse complement.
CAGATAGGGTCTTTTGCGTCGCTAAGGCGGTTAATGAGGAGAGAGCCTTTTTTAGCTTTTCAAACATCTCAGCTTAACCCTTTTGAAGATCCGCTGCGAGGTTATTTACTTCAGCTCGTTGCGCGTTTATCTTGTTCCCGAGCTCGGTCTTTTGCGCAATTATATTTGAAAGTGCGGCTTCGAGTTCACTTATGCGTGTGTTTAGGTAGTTTAGCACATACTCTTTATTCTTCTCTATCACTATGCCTGCGCCGAGGTTGAGCAGTAGCGTATCTACCTTGGGTGATTTAACCCTCATAAAAACTCCGGCGCCTAAAGGTAATAGTATTTCTGACTCTGATTCTTCTGGTATAGATTTAAGAGCGTTTACCGTATCTCTGTTATCTAAGATGGCTCTTGCTACTAACGTTTCTCTGGCAGCGAGTTCGTTGTAGTATGCTTCAAGGGCTCTTAGCTCTAAGATCATTCTCTGAATCTTTTCTTCTGCGCTCAACTCCGTAATTAGGGGCTTTTAACCAGCATTTAAACCTTGAATACTCTGCTAAGAATCATAAGCTCAGGTCCTGTTGTTAGAGAGCCTACCACCGCATTGTTTTGGTTAACCAGTAGTCCTGATGTGACGAAGGGTACGCCGCCGTTTATGGTCGCTGGTTCAACGTCTACTGAGAGAACCTCAGAAAGCCGCTTCACCTCTTTTTGTGATGCTTGAGGGTGGACGGCCGCACCTTTATCTGTCGCTGTGAGCACAGATCCTACTTGCGTGTAGCCAGCTATAGATAATGTTTCTACTGAAACGTCTAATGTCTCCTTTACTGTTTTAAGGGCTTCTGGGTGTAGGATTGGGGAGGCTACTGCGCCTTTGTTGTTGGCTGCTAGGAGGTTGCCTACGCTTGTATATTTGCTCGGCAGTCTAGCTACTCGTAGACCAGTCTCTCTGAGTAATGTTCTGATTTCGTCGTCTTCAGCTAGCCTTGATACAAGTATACCGTTGTCGTTTAGAGCTACCAGAGGGCCTAAGAGGCGTGAACCTGCTACTGATATCCTGATTGGTGTGACGTCCAGTAGGATGGAGAGCTTAGAGCATTTGGTTTGAGCTAAGCCTTTCGGCACTAGAATAAATTTGTTGTTTGTTTTGAGGAAGACCCCTATATTTGGTGATCTATAGACGTCAAGTATGTATATAGCCATATAGTCAGCAGCCTCTTGATGTCAAGTCTTCTACCTCTGACGAGTTTAAAGTGGGTGAACTTAAGTCTTAAGGTGTAGAGGATGGTTAAAATAGCTCGTGTTTGCTTGGTGGTTTGGTTTGGATTCGCATGTGATGGAGCTTCCCCGTATAATTCAGATTGGGTATGGTGTGCTTAAGGAAGCTGGTAGGTTTCTCTCCAAGTTTTCACCTGAACGCGTGCTTATAGTGAGTGGGCCGGTTGTGTGGGCGAAGGTTAGTAAGGTCGTTGAAGACGCTCTCAGGGGTTGGGGGTTTACTTACAGTTGTCTGCAAGTTAATTATTCGACCAGTAAAGAAGTTGAGTTAGCAGAGAAGGTGGCGAGAGAATTCAAGGCGGATTTGATCGTGGGCTTGGGCGGAGGGAGATCTGTAGATGTAGCGAAGCTTGCTTCATACAACTGCGGAGCGATGTTTGTAAGCATGCCTACAAGCGCCTCTCACGATGGGATAGCAAGCCCATTCGCATCAATAAAAGGTGGAAATAGACCATATTCATACAACACAAAGCCGCCGATTGGTGTTTTAGCTGATGTGGATTTAATAGCGCAAGCACCACGGAGACTTCTCGCATCAGGCTGCGGTGATCTCGTCTCTAAGATAACTGCAGTTAGAGATTGGATGTTGGCTAGGGATGAAAAGCATGAGTATTACGGTAAATACGCTGCAAATTTAGCGTTGATGAGCGCAGAGATTGTGTTATCTGAAGCTAAAGGTATTGGAGGCGGCGGCAAAGAGTATGTTAGAGACTTAGTCGAAGCTTTGATCAGCGCGGGTGTAGCCGCTGGCATAGCTGGAAGCAGTAGACCATGTAGCGGCTCAGAACACCTATTCAGCCATGCGTTAGACATAATTGCGCCTAATATAGGTCTTCACGGTGAAAAATGTGGTTTAGGCGCTCTTATGATGGCTAAACTTTATAATTTGGATTGGGAGCGGTTGAGGTGTGCGCTTCGAGACGTTAATGCACCTGTAAGTGCTTTGGATCTTGGGCTTGATGCAGATCGGGTTGCAGAGGCTCTTGTTTTAGCCCCTGCTCTCAGGCCTGAGAGGTATACTATTCTACATAAGTTGCGTTTGAGTTTTGAGGATGCAAAAGCACTTGCTAAGGATGTTGAAGTGATCTAGCCTCCTTTCTCCTGTTGGGGTTCGGTCTTCTCACGCTCTATCTGGGGCTCCTGTTGCGGCTTCTCTTCCTTCTTTTTCCCAGCTTGGTATTCTTCTATGAAGATAACCTTCTCTACCCCAGCTACATACTTGAAGATGTCCTTTGAAATGCCTCTTTTGCTTATCTGCAATCCTTCAAGTAGGTAGGTTTCTTCAGGCAGCTTTATTTTTACTACGTTATCTTCGATGGTGGCCGAGATCTTTTTTTCATCCACGTTGATCCAGCGCCTGATGAGATAAAGTATTTTTTCTGAGGCTTCTTCGAGCTTCTTTACTACTTCGATGCTGTAGTTAAGCACTTTTCCGGCTAGGCGGTGGTTAAAGTCTACTTGCACTCTACCAGAGCCTACAAACCTAACTACTCCAACTCTCCCTTCAACTTCTACTTCATCGCCAACTGTTATTTCACGGGCCTTTTCTCCGAACCTTCTTAGCGGGATGAGCTTGATCTTAGCAGCATCCCTTTGCCCGAAAGCCTTTTCAGGCGGGATGTCGATGCTGATCTTCTCACCTACTGATGCCTGTTTAAGCGCTTCGTCTAATCCCTGTATAACCCAGCCTTCTCCTACTGATATTAGACGCGGCTCATACCTTCTGGAGGGGTCGTATATGCCTAGAGTCTTCGCATCCTCCTCTAGCGTTGTTTCTAGGGGTTCGTTTGTATCCTTTACTCTCCCAGTTAAGTTAACCAGCACTAGGGTTCCTGTTTCGAGCGGCAAGTCGAAGCACAGACATGCCTCCAGGGAATCTGCTAAAATACTTGTCGCTAAAGGTGTTGTGTACGGGGAGCGATGCTGTCAGGTTGGCGCTTACTTCAGCTGCGATAGGACTTTGAGCGCCTCGTCTAAAGCGGCTGCGGTGCTGTTCTGGTAGCCTAGTTGGTTCAGCGCCGCTGAGACCGCTGTTACAGTCGTAAGGACGTGGGGTGTGTTTACTTCACCCATACAGCCTATTCTGAAGACTTTACCCCTGAATTCTCCGAAGCCTCCTGCTACTAGCACATCAAACTTGTCGTCTAACAGCTTCCTGAACTTTGCATCCTCTATGCCTGTAGGGTAGTTGAAGGCTAATACAACATTAGACCTTACATCGTCTTTTGCTGCAGATTTGAGGTTTATTGCTGACATCGATCTGTAGAATGCTTCTGCACAGATCTTATGCCTCCTTATGCGGTTATCCAACCCCTCCTCCAAGAGCATAGTCAACGCTTCATCTAAGGCATAGAAGAGGGGTAGAGCTGGTGTAAATGGGGTCTCTCCTCTTTCTGCGAATTTAAAGTATCTAGGCATGTTAAAGTAGTGCCTTGGAGGAGGAGGATTGACTTCAAGATACTTCTTGACCTTGTCGCTTACCGATACTATAACCACACCAGGTGGAGCTGCTAGGCATTTTTGGCTCCCAGCTATGCAAATATCGACCCCAAGTTCATCGACTGGAAGCTCATCACCACCGAGTATGGAGATCGCATCAACAATATAGAATGCTCCCAGATCTGAAGCGAGCTTTCCGAGCTCTTTAAGCCACCTGAATGTTACCCCGGTTGAAGTCTCGTTATATACTACAAAGACCGCTTTAATATCCTTATTAGCCTCTGCTAAAGAGCGAATCTTCTCTATTCTAGGCGCGTCGCCAAGGGGTGCGTCTGCTACAATAGCCTTACCTCCAGCAGCTTCGATCTGCTCAGCCGCCCTCTGACCGAACTCCCCGAATACAGTGACAAGCACTTTATCGCCAGGTCTCACTATGTTTGTTACAGCAGCTTCCACACCACCTGAACCCGATGCTGTGAACACTATTATATCGCTTTTCGTCAGAAAGACCTTCTGGCATTTTTCAATTATGCCCTTGTAGAGCTGTGTGAAGGCTGGGCTTCGGTGGTTTATTATCGGCTTAACCATGGCGAGCATAACTCTCTCAGGCACGTTCGTTGGACCAGGTATCATAACAAGTTTCTTGCGCATATATTGAAGA